>JAGWRQ010000027.1 GCA_028869615.1 Candidatus Methylomirabilota bacterium
GGCAATACGACGACGGTTGAGCTATCCAAACAGAAGGTCAACAGCGATCTGAAAGACGACCTGTTTCAGTTCTCGCCACCGTCGGGGACAGATGTCGTGACCCCCCGTTAAAGCCCACCGTTCCGTAAGCCAAAAGGAGATCGCACGTGTCTAATGAGGCGTCCTTCGATATCAGTTCGACGGTCGATCTGCAGGAAGTGGACAATGCCGTCCAGCAGGTGATGAAAGAGATCCAGCAGCGATTCGATTTTAAGGGGAGCGCCTGTCGCGTCACACGGGACGAGCAGGGTCTCCTGCTCTGCGCCGACGATGCCTACAAGCTCAAGGCTGTGGTGGAGCTGCTAGAATCGAAACTGGTACGGCGAAAGGTCTCTCTGAAGGCACTTGCCTATGAAGCCCCTGAGCTGGCGGCGAAAGGGACCGTTCGGCAGCGAGTGACCCTCCAGCAAGGTATCTCCGCCGACAAGGCGAAAGAGATTGCCAAGGTGATCAGGGGACTCGGTTTCAAAGTCGCTCCGCAGATCCAAGGCGACCAGATCCGGGTCGCGGCAAAGAGCAAAGATGACCTGCAGGCGGTTATCCAAGCGCTTCGAGGGCGCGATTTCGGCATCGACCTGCAGTTCGGCAACTATCGGTAACGCGACAGTCGTCATTCGGTTTTCTCTTGCTCTGCAAGTGCAATTACGCAATAGTTATGCAAGGTATTGCCAACGTGGAGCGATCGCATGCCTGAATGCTGGGAAGGTGGGAGCAAGACAGTCCTGATCGTCGAGGACGATGCGAACGGAATCCGCAGACTCTGTGAGTTGCTGACACATCGAGGGTTCGCAGTCCTGCAGGCCTCGTCCAAGGAGGAGGCGCTGGATATCCTTGCCACCGGTCGCGCTGAGTTGGTAGTCCTGGATGTCGGGTCATACGTTGCGCTACAGCAGCGGGCTGATCGCCTGGCGGCGATTAATCGGTTGACCAGAGTCATCGGTACCTCATTCGACCTCGGCAAGATCTATCAAACCTTTGCCGCTGAGGTGGGCCGGCTCATTCATTACGACTGGATAGGACTCGCCTTGCAGGACACCTCAGGCCATGGATTGAAAGTGCTCCCACTCGCCACTGATCAGACGATCACCGGAAAGTCCGAGAGTGTCTGCGTACGGGAGGAGGGGACGGGCATTAAGTGGGTCATGCGCCAGCGGCACCCCCATATCGAGCGTGACCTAGCGGAATCGAAGCAATTTGTGGAGGATGAGGCGCTGCTCAAGGCTGGGATCCGATCCTTTGTTCGCCTCCCTCTCATCGTGAATGGGAAAGCGATCGGCGTCCTTTGCCTGGACAGTGCCACACCTCACTGTTATGGGGAGCGGGAAGTCGCACTCCTGGTGCCTCTGAGTGAGCAGTTGGCTATCGCGATCGAAACCGGTCGCCTGTTCCAGGAGGTTCATCGGCTGGCGATCACCGATGAGTTGACTGGTCTCTTCAACCATCGCCACTTCTATGGCCAACTCGAGCAGGAGATGAGACGAACCCGACGTTACGGCCACCCGCTCTCGCTGATCATGCTGGATCTCGATCTCTTCAAGAAGTATAACGACCTCAACGGTCACCTGGCAGGCGACGAGGCGCTTCGCCTGATTGCCGACCGGCTAAAAAACAGCACGAGAGACACCGACATTGTTGCTCGATATGGAGGAGACGAGTTCGGCATCATTCTTCCGGAAACCGATCTGCGGCAGGCCTGGGTGCAGGCGGAACGGATCCGCTCTGTGATGGAGCGCGACCCTCTGGGTGGACAAGGAGCGCCTGATGGCAACAGACTCACCGTGAGCCTCGGCGTAGCGTGCTTGGAAGCGGATATGCACAAGGTAGAAGACCTGGTCCGGGTGGCAGATCAAGCGCTGTATTGCGCGAAGGCTGCCGGTGGCAATCAGACCTCAGTGTCTGAGTCATGCGATCGACCGCGCCCTTCGACCGACGCAGGACAAGGACGCTGCGGGCTCCAGGATCCTGAGGTCGGATAGCGGCCACCGGAGGTGATCGGCTCGGGAGGGCTAAGCCGTGGAAAAGGGGGTAGGGGCTGAGATCCTCACGATTGGGACCGAATTACTTCTGGGCCAGACCATCGATACCAATTCCGCCTACATCGGCGAACAGCTTGCAGCGGCGGGGATCGAGGTCTGTTGGAAGAGTACGATTGGGGATCACGAGGCTCGAATCAGGACGGCGCTTCGTACGGCGCTTACGCGATCAGAGATCGTGATCACGACGGGGGGCCTTGGTCCCACGGAGGATGATCTGACCTGTCGGGCCATCGCCGCCGAATTGAGTCGACCGTTGATCCTCGATCAGACGGTTTTGGAGTCGATCCGTCGCCGATTCACCGAGCGGGCTCTCGTCATGTCCGGGAACAACGAGCGGCAAGCCATGATCCCTGAGGCCGCCACCGTGTTGCCGAACCCCCACGGGACTGCGCCCGGTTTCGCCATCCGCTTGGAAGATGGGAGGATTGTGGCGGCGATGCCAGGGGTCCCCTCGGAGATGCGGCCGATGCTCAACGAGCAGGTGATCCCACGCCTGCGCGAGGCGTTCGGTGTAAAATCAAGGATCCGCTCGCGAACCCTTAAGGCATGCGGCATCACGGAATCGGCGCTCGATGAGACCATCAGCGACCTGACCCGCCTCTCACGGAACCCGACGATTGCGGTGCTGGCCTACCCGGGCGAGATCCACATCCGGCTGACCGTGAAGGCCGAGTCGGAGACGGAGGGCGATCAACTGCTCGACGATCTTGAGACCAAGATTCGCAACCGGGTGGGCGAGTATCTCTTCGGACGGGATGAGGAGCGGCTCGAGGAGGTAGTGGGGCGGCTATTACTCGATGCAAGGGCGACCGTGGCCATTGCCGAGTCGTGCACCGGAGGGTTGGTGTGCCACCGGCTGACCAATCTTCCGGGAAGCTCCGCCTTTTTTATGCGCGGCGAAATAGTCTACAGCAACGATGCCAAGGAGCGCCTGCTCGGGGTGCCGCATGAGCTGATTGCAGAGCATGGCGCCGTCAGCCGGCCCGTTGCCGTGGCGATGGCTGTCGGGATGCGGCAGATCGCCGGAACGGATCTGGCGCTGGGCATCACCGGGATTGCCGGACCGGGAGGGGGTACCGCTACGAAACCAGTGGGTCTGACCTATATCGCGTTGGCTTCAGACGACGGCGCCACCAGCCGCGAGTACCGGTTCTTAGGGGACCGGGAGACCAATAAGCTGCTCGCCTCCCAGGAGGCCCTCGACGTCCTCCGCCGACACCTGCGCTCACATCGGTATGCCGGACAGAGCTGACGCTCAGCCGATTTCAACAATTCGCGCCTTTGTCGCCGCCAATCTGGATCCTGATCTCAAAGCGGCCTTGGCCGGGGTGCAGGAGCGGCTAAAAGCTACTCGCGCCGACGTCGGATGGGTGCGGCCGGACAACCTTCACCTAACGCTCAAATTTCTGGGGCAGGTTGAGGAGGGCCGTATCGGCGCCATCGGAGAGGCTATTGCCGCAGCGACGGCCGGGTGTGGTCCGGTTCGCCTGGTCTTTCAGGGTCTTGGCGCCTTTCCTAGTCCACGGGCGGCACGGGTTGTCTGGATCGGACTCTCTCACGGCGCCGAAGCGCTGGCTGAGCTTCAGGCGAGGATTGAGGCGAAACTCGAGTCGCTGGGATTCGCGCGGGAGGCGCGGCCGTTCACCGCGCACCTGACGCTGGGTCGGGTGCGGGGTCCCGCGCATCGAGAGCAGTTGGCTCGCGCGCTCGCCGGGGCGTCCGCCGAAATGCTTGGTGACATGCTGCTCGACCGGATCGAGCTGATGAAGAGCGACCTGAGCGCGGGTGGCGCGCGCTACTCCATTCTGCAAAGCTTTCCACTCGGCTGAGCCACCTGTCCGCAGCGCAGTCCCGCGTAAAAGTGCTTTCCAGCCATCACTCAGATGGGGTATAATAAATTCTTTTAGAGTCTGTGTTCTTGAGAAGATTCCAACCGGTACGAGAAAAGAAGAAATGAGAGGAACATAGGGCGATGCCGTCACAGCCGATGACCGTACAGATCATCGATCAGATCAGACCGATGATCTTCGATCTCGCTACCCGTTACCGGAAGACCCTTCGCGGCTGCCGCTACGCTGATATCCGCGTGCAGGTCGATGAAGGGCAGGCGGCCACGGCGGAGAATGGCGGGAGTAAACATAGCACCAGGGACTATGCCTTCGCGGTTGGTGTCCGCGCCCTGTCCGGTGACGGGATGGTCGCGCCGGGCTATTTCGGGCAATCGCTCGGCACAGCCGACCTGGATCGGCTGGCGCAAGTCGTGAAAGACGGGCTCCGCCACGCGCATCACCGGGCCCTGGCCAACGCCGAGCGCAAGCGTGCGACACGGGAGGCGTTCGGCCCCCTGGGCGATGCGCTGGCCAGCACGACCCTTGCGCCCATCGACATCCATCAGGATACCGTGCCTGCGCGCTTCGACGTCGACCCTCGTGCCGTCCCTTTAGAGGAACTCGTCGCCATCACGACCGAGATCTCCAAGAGCACCCTCGCGCTCGACCCGCATGTCAAGTATACGTTTATCTCAGCCTTCACTCTGTTGAGCCGGGAGTTATTCTGTAGCTCTGAGGGCGCCGACATCGACCAGTGCTTCGCCCTGACTCAGGGAACCTGCTTCATTGTCGCCCACGGTAAATCCGGTACCCAGGAACTGTACGATTACATGGGCCACCAGCGCGGCTGGGAAGTCTTAACCCGAGGAGTGCAAGAGGAGTCTACCCGGTTCCCGGATTTCCGGACCTTCTGCACTAACCTCGCGAAAGACGCGGTAAGCCTGTGTAATGCCAGGCCGCTCAAGCCCACCGACCACGAGGTAGTGGTTGTCACCGACCCCCATTACAACACGCTGAAGGTCCACGAGATCGTCGGCCATCCAATGGAGCTGGATCGCGCGTTGAAGATGGAAACCTCTTACGCCGGCCGAAGCTGGCTATTCCGGAGCCTTCAGGAGCATCAACTGGGCAAACCGATTGCGTCCCCCCTCGTCTCAGCCTTCTCCGACCCGTCTCTTCCAGGCTACGGCCACTACAAGTACGACCACGAGGGGACACCGGCCAAGCGGGTGACGCATATCGACTGCGGCATCTTCACAGGCTTCATGAACAGCCGTCAGACCGCTGCCGTTCTGGGTGTCCCGCCGAACGGATCGTATAAGGCCGCTGATGCCTCGCTGGTCCCTTTAATCCGGATGTCAAATACGGTGTTCGGTCCCGGCGAACGGGACCCCCAGGAGATTATCCGAGAGATTCCCCATGGGTACTACCTCGTGGGGCATCGGACCCCCTCAATCGCCGAATCGCGTGAGAACTTCCGGATCTCTGCGATGAAGGTCTATGAAATCAAAAACGGCCAGATCGGCGAGCTGTTCTGTAACGGCGGGATCATGGCCGATACGAAGGACTACCTGATGAAGGTGGACGCCGTGGGGAACGACTTCCGTCTCTATCCGATCCCTAATTGCGGCAAGGGCCAGCCGATGCAGACTAAGCGACTCGGCAATGGCGGCCCCACCATGCGCAGCCGCGCCCGTCTCACCGGCGTCACCAAGTAACGTTGGAGGCTTACCGATGATCTCAACCGCTGAACTTGCGAAGGCCGTGGAGCAGGCCCTGGCGTATCTGAAGTCGGCCGAGCAGGTGGCCGAGGCCGAGGTGTTCGCGGCAAGCAACGGCAACCTCCTGGCCCGATTGAACTATACCTCGCACATCCCCTGCAATGGTGTCGAAGAGCCGAAATCGAGCGAATCGTACGGCCTTGGAATCACGGCGGTTTTCAAGACAGAGGCCGGTACCACGCTCGGGTTCGGCAGCGAACCGAGCAATCTGAGCCTCGATGGGGTCAAACGAGCCCTCGAGAAGGCCAGACGCGGCGCCGTCGCCGATCCCGAATTCTCGTCGCTACCGAGACCGACGGGTGAGCGGCGAAGACTCCGCCGCTACCATGATCCCAAGCTGATGAAGATTCGGGATGAGGAGTTGGTTGAGGTCGGCTGGAGGGTGCTGCGGGGGAGCCTGAAGACGTTCCTCAACTCCCCGAGGCTGATGGAGCTGGCGGGTGCCCAGGAACGGATCAAAGAACTGGGCCTCATCATCGGCGGCGACGTCACCATCCAGCAGGAGCGGATCGCCACCGCCTCGACCGCCATGCCGGAGGTCCAAACCGACGAATCGACCCTGATCATGGCCTTCATTACCGCAATGGTCGAGGCCGAGGCCTCTAAAGGTAGCGGCTGCTCCGCCGGTACCCGCCTGGATCAGTTTACTGACGACGCCGGTGTAGAGGCCTCACAGAACGCCCTCGCGGCGATCGGCGGGGAGCGGATCAAGGGTGGGGAGTATACGGTCATCTTTGGGCGTCAGCCGGTCGCCGACCTTCTGAACAATCTGATCCTGCCTTCCCTCAGTCTCGGTAACTTCTATAGCGACAGCTCCGCATTCATGGGACGACTCGGCAAGCGCGTGGCATCGAGACAGTTGACCCTTTACGACCATGGCGCGCAGCGCGGGCTGATGGGCAGCAAGGGGATTACCTGCGAAGGACTGCCGACCGGGAAAACGCGGCTGATCCAGCGAGGCAAGCTGGTCGGGCTGCTCGCGAACTACTACGAACAACAGCGTATTCTCAAAGATCCCAGGAACACAGAGAAGCTGGGGGTAGACCCGAATCAGCACGGCAGCGCGATCGTCCCGCGGAACGGTTTCCGGTTCTGGGCGGGTGGCGGTCGACAGTTCAGCGTCCAACCCGGCATCGCTCCCACTAATGCTGTCGTACAGGGTGGGGACCAGAGCTTGGAGGAGTTGATCGCTACCGTCAAAGACGGCCTGCTGATCGGTCGGATCTGGTACACGTATCCCATTAACGGGCTGCGAGCGGGAGACTTCACCTGCACGGTGGTCGGCGACTCGTACATCATCAAGGACGGACGGATTGTAGCGCCGCTGAAACCGAACACGGTGCGGATCAACGACAATATCCTCTCGATCCTCTCTAACATCTTCGCGGTCGGCAAGGAGGTCAAGGGAGCCTTGGTCTGGGCGGCAGACGAGGTCGTCTACACCCCTGAGATCGCCGTGCGGAGCGTGAAGATTGATGAAATCGCTTCCTTCATGGAACAACTGTGAGTAATGCAGACACGATGAAGGCCGCACTGAAACTGGTGCTCACCCTTGCCGCGCTGCTCGGGATTATCTGGCTTTGGGGGAGGATCGGCTGGCCGGCTATCAGCGCCAACCTGGGCTTAATTGGGGGATTGTTTATCCTGCTGGTTCTCCTGTTCCTCTTCGCCGAACTAGCGTTCACAGCAGGGTGGTGGGTACTGATCGGGCCTAGGGCGAGACGGATCGGATTTTGGCGGACGCTTGGCGTCTATCTGGCTGGATGTTCCGTCAATTATTTCATTCCACCCGGCAACCTAAGCGGAGAACCGCTGAAGGCCCACCTGCTGAGCAGATTGATCGGGTTCAGGCGTTCGATAACCTCCATCACGGTCCACAAGCATGCTGAGATCACTGCGCTGGTCCTCTTTCTCTCCGGCTGCTTGACCGTCGCAATGACACAGTTTGCTCTCCCCTCAGGATTGCGGAATCTCATCCTGTCGCTCATCGTAGGGATGTGGATCTTTGTCGCGCTTGTTTCCCAGATCCTGAAACGCCGGGCCTTCGAGACCTTGCGGCGTGGGCTGGCGCGAATTGGGATCAGGTCGGAACAGATCAAGCCCCATTGGCAGGCTACGGCCTCGCTGGATCGATGGCTTGCGCGCTTTTACAAGACCCGCATGCGGGCCTTCTACTGGTCAACGCTCCTCTGTCTGCTGGGATGGTGCGGGGGGCTGCTCGAAACCTACCTGGTCTTGCGGTGGCTTTCAGCGAAGCCAAGCCTCGGCACGGCGGTAGCGGTGGAGAGCCTAGCGCTGGCGCTGAACAGCCTCATCTTCTTCATCCCCGGACGGGTCGGGAGCGCCGAAGCCGTGCGCGTTCTTGTCTTTTCAGTCCTGGGGCTGCCGGCCGCAGAAGGGGTTGCCTACAGCATCGTTCGCCGGGGGCGTGAGGTCGTCTGGGCTATCCTGGGGCTGCTGATTCTGCTCGCGATGAAGACGAGAATGGGGGGGGCGCCGAAGCGGCTTCTGGTTCCGGTCCAGGAGCGCGCCGGGTTGCCCGCGCCAAGTCCCAAAGTGGGAATCCCGGAAGCATAGATGGCAACGTCACTCTATTCGCGCATCGCGTCGAGGGCGTCGTTATACGCGGGGCTGTTGCAGGGTGTGGCTGAGAACCCCCGATACTACCGCTTTGTCATGCGTCGCGGCTGGTACGACAAGATCGTCAAACAGCTTGCCAAACATGACCTCCCCGTCCATAAGACTTTCTATCCGGCCAAGCTCGATCTGCGCATCATGTATGCGTGCAACTTGCGGTGCAAGATGTGCGGCCAGTGGGGTGAGAACGGCACATACTTCGAGTACGGCACGCCCAGATTGCAACGCACGCTGGAGCTCAAGACGATTGAGCGTGTGGTTGAGCAACTGGCGCCTCATGGATTGCAATACGTAGACATCGAGGGGGGCGAGCCATTCCTACACCCGCATGTCATCGATTTGTTTAGGATGCTCAAGTCCTATGGCCTCTTGGTGAAACCTGTCACGAACGGTACGCTGCTGAAGCAGTACGCGAAAGAGGTCGTTGACTGCGGCCTCGACGCAATCCACGTCTCGGTAGACGGCGACCGAGACTCCCACAACATGGTGCGCCAGGCAACGTGGGCCTACGACCGCACGATGGAAGGCCTGTCCGCTGTCAGTACTGAGCGGCGGCGCGCAGGACGTCGCACACCGCTCCTGGTTATCTGTTTCACCATGACCAGACACAACACCGCCGCGTCGCTTCGCAAGCTGTGTCAGGAACTGCACGGCAAGCGCCTGATAGATGTCTTGTCGATTAAAGCCGGTCCCATCTGGATCCCTCAGCACAAGGGAGAGGCATACGACAGATTAATAGAGCGGTACTTCGGCCGATGTGCGCTCACGAGCTGGAGGGGATTTACCGAGGACTATCGCGACTTTCACGAAGGGGCGCGAGAGGCGGCCCAGACCATCCGGGATCTCAAGGCGGGACACTACGACTTCTTCGTGCACGCGGTGCCAAGCATTCCACTGGAGGAGGTGCCAAAGCTGTACGGCGACTACGAGTGGAATCTGGGCCGTCCGCACTGCCCCATCCCGTACGCAGAACCGACCATCGACGCCGATGGCAACGTGTACCCGTGTAACCTGTTTACCGATGAGGCCCTCTCGATGGGTAACATCTACGAACAGCCCTTTCTCGACATCTGGTTTGGGAAACGTTACACCACGTTTCGGCAGATGCTGGCTGATCAAGGCGGACTGTTGCCGATCTGTAACCGGTGCTGTCAACTGACAGAGCACTAGCCATGTCGACGAGAGCTGCCGACCGGTGAAACAGCAGCGCGCGCCGCTCGCCCGGCCCTGATTAGGATTGAGATTTGCCGCGGAGCTTTATATAATTCGTCGTCGGCCGCCGAGGGAGAAGGCTGTGGTGCCGCGAGGAGCATGAAGAGCCTCCAGCCGAGCGACGGCGCCTCGGGAGGACGACAGAGCGGGACGTTCTTATGGCCTAAACAGGCCGGAAAGGGGGATGGTGAGTGAAAAGGCAACTCACCGCGCTTGCGGTCGTAGTACTGGTAACTGTGGGACTGGCTCTGGGCTCTGACTGGTATATGCATCACGGAAAATGGTACGCCAAAGAGCCGGCCAAGGATTTCTATGTCTCCAAACTCATCGCCGATATTCGGACGGCCACCGAGCCGTATCAAGACATAGCACAGGCCAAGGGGGACGGGTACGCGCAGATATCGGGGAACGTACCGCTTCAGGGCTACCATTTTTATAAAGCCGGGATCACGCAGTTTGATTACACCAACCCCTCTACGCTCCTGTATACCCTGGCCGAAGGGCGCTGGACACTGGTTGGCTTGGAGTACGCGTTCCCCGGAGAACCTCCTACTCAGAGCCCATTTCCAGGCATAGCCTGGGAACGACAACTGGCAGTCTGTCGCTATGCCGACTGGCAGGAGTATCGCTCGCACTCCCGCGAAGGCTGCCCTCAGATTCATCCCGACACGAAAAGCGCCTTCGCGGCCTGGTACCCGGACATGTGGGTGATCCGTCTGTGGCTTTGGTATCCTAATCCTTATGGGTTGTTCGCAAGCTTGAACCCCCTCCTGGCGCCATTCGATGATCGAACGATCCCGCCTGATGAAACGGGGAGCTGGGAGGACTGGAAAGCGCGCACGGCCTTCTCGAACTTTAATCATCACTTTTCCGGCTGGCTGGTCCTCTTGATGGGCATTGTCATGGCTATTTCCATTGTGTGGGGGGAAAGGGGGGGATCAAAGCTCTCCAATCTCTGGCCCATCGTGGCGCTGGGTGTGGCCGCGTTCATCCTCTACCGGAGCGACCCGGAGTTTTGGCCGTTTGGGCCCAGGACACTGGTCGAGCTCCTAGGAGATCGAGAGGTCATCGAACATAAGGCCTCGGGCCTCATCATTCTGGCTATAGGGAGTGTGGAATGGCTGCGGGTGCGCGGCATCCTGTCCCATTGGCTGTGGGGGCTGCTCTTTCCCGGGCTTGCCATCATGGGGGGGACAACCTTGCTGTTCCACCTGCATCCCATCAGTAACTTCAACTACCTCGGGCGGAACAATCAGCCGCACATCACCGAGGGAGCTACTGCGATCCTGGCCGGCACGACATACCTCCTGGCCAGTTTAAAGATCATGCAACAGCGCTGGTGGAGGCTGGTTCCGGCTTTCTTCATTATCCTCATGGGCGTGCAACTCATTGTGTACCTTGAATAGAAGCAGCCGAACGGCAGAGCAACAGCCGTGACGGGGGGACGACGCGTGAAGTTGCCGTTTATCCTATCGGGGGCAAAACGAGTTTTTGACTCTAGACCCATCCATGCCCAAATAGATGTCATGGACGATTGCAATCTGTCCTGCCAATATTGCAGCGAATACGCTCCCGGTGCTCCTGCGCCACCACTCCAGGACCTCAAACGACGAATCGACAAGTTAGATTCGTTGGGCGTATTTGTGTACGACTTTCGGGGTGGAGAGCCTCTTCTGCACCCTGGTATTGTCGAGCTGGTTGCCCACACCAAACACAAACGGAACGGTGCAAACCTGGTCACCATCATCACGAATGGATTTCTGCTGAAGAGCGACTTGATCCGGGACCTCAACAATGCGGGGTTGGATTGTCTTCAGGTGAGCGTTGATAGTGTCGAGCCGACTCCAACGACTCCCAAATCCCTTAAGTCGCTTCTGCCAAAACTGCGCCTTCTGGCTCGTGAGGCCAGATTCGACGTCAAAATTCAGACGACTCTCTATGAAGAAACCTATGCCGATTACGATCGGTTCAGGGAGGTGTTGAAGGATTTCCCCTTCACGCTCCGATTCTCTCCCATGCATCATCCCGGCGGCAGGATCGCCATACAGGGAGAAAAGTACGTTGCGTTCTTGAGGAAGTACGGCGTATCTGAAGCTGGTGACTTTTGGGACCAGCAACTTGAGGAAATGCTCATGGGAGACTTCTCCAGGCCGTGGAAATGCCTGGGAGGGTTTAAATCGTTATTCATTAACTCCAAGGGCGGTATGCACTGGTGCTGTCAGCAGCGAGATTACGTCACGCCTCTGCAAACCTTAAGCCTGGCTGAGCTACGCAAGAACAACTGCCATAAACCTTGTGAGGCC
The DNA here is from genome assembly GCA_028869615.1 of Candidatus Methylomirabilota bacterium. Classification (GTDB taxonomy): domain Bacteria; phylum Methylomirabilota; class Methylomirabilia; order Methylomirabilales; family Methylomirabilaceae; genus Methylomirabilis. The sequence continues at coordinate 11,838 of JAGWRQ010000027.1, forward strand.
GGATGCTGCATTGGTTATGTGCGGGTCATATCGAACGCCCTCGGAGAGCCTACAAAAACCTTTGCGGCAAGTCTTCGCATGGCGCTTCAGAAGAACAGGCAGCCGTCGATTGAGCAGTCCCCTGTTCCGGGCTGATAGAGACGCCCCTTGCCTGCGGGGGAAGCGAAGGGCGGAGGCATAGATTGCCTCGCTTCACACTGGACGATTGACATGCTGACGAAGGCTGTCCTCTTCGACTTCGGGGGGACCCTTGACGCCGACGGGGTCGCCTGGAAAGACAGATTCTATCCGCTCTATCTCGCCGAACAGGTGAAGGTGGACCGGGATCGATACGATCGAGCTTATTATGCTGCCGATGATGCTTTGGTGGCGCGGCGGCTCTCGGGCTGCTCGTTTCGAGAGAGCCTTTTGCTCCTGGTCACGGGCGTGCTGGAGGCGCTGGATATCGCCGATTCGAGGTTGGCATCGCGGCTGTGCGACCGGTTTCTGCAGGACTCATTGGATACGATTCGTTCCAATATCGAGACGTTGCGCGAGCTGGCAGCGCGATTTCGGCTCGGCATCGTCTCAAACTTCTACGGCAATCTTGAACAGGTATGCCTCGAGACGGGGCTTGCCCCATTCATGAGCGTGTTGATTGACTCGGCCTGCGTCGGGTTCATCAAGCCGGACCCCAGGATCTTTCAGGCCGCGCTGACGCAGTTGCAACTCGACCCACGAGAGGCGATATTTGTCGGGGACTCCTTGCCCCGAGACATGAAGGGGGCGAAGGGTCTTGGGATGCCCCATATCTGGCTGGTTTCAGATCACTCCGACCCTGTCGTCCCCTGCTGTCCGGATGATCTCATGATCAGTGCCTTGACGGATCTTCAGGAGGCGCTCCTATGAGCGGGCCTACAACCCTTCGACCGGGCTCAGGAGAACCCCTGACGGGGGGCATCATTGCGGCCGGGGAAGGTTCCCGGTTAAAACGAGACGGCGTGAGGATGCCGAAACCGATGGTGCCCATCGTAGGCGTTTCGCTGATCGAGCGGGTGGTGAGCAATTTTGTGAAGGCCGGTATCACGCAGCAACGGATCATCTTCAACGAGGACGACCGGGAGTGCGCCCTGTTCATCCGGGAGCGCTTCCCGAACCTTGATATCCATTGCATCGTAAAGACTACGCGCTCATCATACGAAAGCTTCTGGGAGGTCGGCAGGCAATCCGGTCCAGGCCTTATCCTGATGTCTACCGTAGACTGGATCTGTCCGGAGCCGGCATTCCGTCGATTCGTCGATCAGGCGCGGCGCTGCTGTCAGGCTGCCATTGTCTTGGCCGTGACGCCGTTCGTCGCCGACGAGAAGCCCCTCTGGGTGACCCTCGATCCGTCAGGGCGCGTGACGGCTATCGGTGGCGCCTCGGGTGACGTTGTGACCGCCGGGCTCTATCTTGTATCCGGCGCGGTCTTTGCCCAAGCCCCTCACCCCGCTACGCTGAGCCGGCTTCGCGACTTCCTGGTCTGGATGGTTGACCGTGGGGTCCCGGTCTATGGGGTGATTATTGACCAGGTCATCGATGTCGATCGCGCCGAGGATCTTCAGTTGGCTGAGACCCTACTAAAAGACAGCGCCTCATGATACCGCACCTGTGGGGGATTTATCGTGAACAGCAGCACTCGCCGGGCCGGGAATTCGATGATGCTGAGATCCTGAGACTCGTGGCCAAGCATGTCGAGGCAGCCGGCTATCAGGTGCATCTCAAAACGCCGGAGGAGCTCAGGTTAACCGACGACTCTTCTCCCTCGCTCGTATTTTTGATGTGCGAGCGGATAGAAGCCCTCGGCCTGCTTGAACCGTTGGAGATGAAAGGTGTCCCGCATGTCAATCCTCTGCGGGCCGTGCTGAACACCTATCGGGACCGCATGATCCCGCTCCTCACCGCCTCAGCGGTGCCGATCCCGCGGAGTCAGATCATCTCGAGCAACTCGTCCGATCATGGCCATCCTGCGCCACACCTCGGGGCAGGCCCTTTCCCGATCTGGATCAAACGAGCCGATGTCCACAATACCCAATCCGGGGATGTTGAACTCGTGCCGTCTCTGGAGCAACTTCGGATGGCGCTGACAGCGCTCCACGGCAGGGGAGTCTCCCGCGTGGTGCTGCAGCAACACATTCCGGGGGATCTGATCAAGTTTTACGGGATTGGGAAGCCGCTTACGAGCCATCGGAAGGGCGCGTGGTTGAGGTGGTTCTATCACCGGGATCAGGAGCTGGCGCGGTATCCCTTCTCGGAAGAGGCGTTACAGACGCTCACGCAGCAGGCGGCTTTCGCCATCGGCCTTGAGGTGTACGGAGGAGATGCCATCATCACACCTGCCGGGGAGATCTTTCTCATCGACATCAATGCCTGGCCCTCGTTTGCGTTGTTTCGCGAGGAGGCCGCTGCTCAGATCGCCGCATGGCTGCTGCGTCGCGTGAGGCAGGGAGCGCTTCAATGAAGCGAAGCATTCCTGGAAAGCGGTCGAGGGCAATCTTCACCCGTGAGGCGCGCCACATGGCGCCTGGCCTGCAGTCGATCGCGCTGTATTCCGGACTGGCGATGGCCAAAGGGGAAGGATGCACCCTGATCGATGAGGACGGCAACCGATATCTCGATTTCATGGCCGGAATCGGCGTGGGGAGCATCGGGCATACGCACCCGCACTACGTCGAAGCCATGAAGGCTCAGATCGAGCGGCTGACGTTCGGCAGCTTCACCACCGAGAATCGGGCCCGGTTCCTCGCGCTGTTAGCGTCGGTGACGCCGCGAGGGCTCAAGCGGATCCAGATGTTTTCCGGCGGCGCGGAAGCGGTCGAGGCCGCCTTCCGACTGGCCAAGTCGGTGACGAAGAAGTTCGAGTTTGTCGGATTCTGGGGCGCGTTTCATGGTAAGACCGGCGGTGTCCTTGGGCTGTTGGGGGACGACTTTAAGAAGCAGTTGGGACCGTTTGTCCCCGGCCTCTACAGCGCCCCGTACGCGAACTGTTATCGCTGTCCCTTGAGGCTCCGCTATCCCGACTGCGGCATTGCCTGCGCGGACTTCATGCGCGAGGTCATCCGCTATCAGACCCAGGGCGAGATTGCCGCCATTATCGTGGAGCCGATCCAGGGGACTGCCGGAAACGTCATTCCGCCCCCAGGGTTCTTGAGTGCGGTGCAGGCGATTGCCAAGGAGTGCGGCGCCCTGTTGATTGCCGATGAGATGCTGACAGGCTTCGGCCGCACCGGTTCGATGTGGGGGTGCGATCACGAGCCGATTGTGCCGGATGTGATGACCGTCGGGAAGGGAATCGGCGGGGGGTTCCCGGTCAGCGGAGTCATCTCGACGCAAGAACTGATGGCGAGTAAGCCCTTCAGCAATCCGAGCGGCAGCTCCTCAAGCTATGGAGGCAATCCGCTCGCCGCAACAGCCGGGCTGGCCGCTCTCGAGGTGATTCTCAAGGAACAGCTTGTTGCGAATGCGAAGCGTATCGGCGCGGTCATGCTGAAGCAACTGGAAGCGATGAAGGAGAAATACTCATTTGTCGGCGATGTGCGGGGCCGAGGGCTCTTGCTCGGCATCGAACTGGTCAAGGATAGGCAGACTAAGGAGCCGCTTCCGAAATCTCTCACCCAGAAGTTGTTTCAGAGTTGCCTCAAACGGGGACTGCTGGCCATGTGCTATTCCTATAACATCCGGATCAATCCGCCTCTCATCATCACCGAACAGCAGGCATTGGAAGGTCTGGCTATCCTGGATGAGGCCTTTGCCGAACTCAATAAAACAGGGTATAGGGGTTAGGGTATGTGGGAGCGATGTTGAAGGGGGCCATCATCGGCCTGGGCAATGTGGCGGTGAATGGGCATCTGGTCGGATGGGAAGGATGCGAGCAGGCTTGGATTGTTGCCGCCGCTGATGCCCTTGAATCGAGACTCGCCCAGGAGCGATCGCGTCTTCCGGGAGCGAGGCTCTATGCCGATGTGTCGGCGATGCTGGCTGCCGAGGCCATTGACTTTGTCGATATCTGCACGCCCCCTGGAACGCACGCATCCCTGATACGGCTGGCTTTGAGTCGCGGGCTGCATGTGCTGTGTGAAAAGCCGCTCGTGCTCACGCCGGACGAGTTGCGGCTGGTCGGTGATGCCAGGGCGGAAAGCGGTCGTATTCTCCATACAGTCCACAACTGGCGATACGCGCCGATTATCATGCAGGCGACAGCCCTGATCCGGCAAGGACAGATCGGGACCGTACAGTATATAAGCTGGCACGTCCACAGGCGCGAACCGTCGATCGCAGTACAGTCGGCCTCGGG
>JAGWRQ010000215.1 GCA_028869615.1 Candidatus Methylomirabilota bacterium
GTCGGATGGACCTCGATCAGGAGCCCGTCGGCCCCGCAGGCGACGGATGCCTTCGCCATCGGCGCCACATACTCCCAGTGGCCCGTGCCGTGGCTGGGGTCCACAATCACCGGCAGGTGGGTCAGCTTGTTCAGGACGGGGACCGCGCTCAGGTCCAGGGTAAAGCGGGTAGCAGTCTCGAAGGTCCGAATCCCGCGCTCGCAGAGGGCGACGTTGTAATTGCCCTCCGACAGGATGTACTCGGCCGCCATCAGGAACTCCTTAATGGTGGTCGCCATGCCTCGCTTGAGCAGGACCGGCTTGCCGACCTCGCCGGCCCGCTTCAGCAGGGCGAAGTTCTGGACGTTGCGGGCGCCGATCTGCAGGATGTCGGCATACGCCGCCACTAGCTCCACGTCCATTGGGTTGACGACCTCGGTGATGATCTTCAGACCGGTCGCCGCCCGCGCGGCATCCAGGAACTTGAGCCCCTCTTCGGCCAGACCTTGAAAAGCGTAGGGCGAGGTGCGCGGCTTAAAGGCCCCTCCCCGGAGGACTGTGGCGCCGGCCGCTTTGACCGCCTGGGCGGTCTGTAGCATCTGCGCCTCGCTCTCTACCGAGCAGGGACCGGCCATTACCACGACCGCCGGTCCGCCGATCTCCAGGTCGCCGACTCTGACAATGCTCTTGCCGCCTTTGACCTCTCGGCTCGCCAACTTGAAGGGCTGCAGGATCGGGACTGCCGTTTCCACCCCCGGCATCACCTCCAGCGACTGCAGGCGATCCTTGCCCCGCTCATCCCCCACGGCCCCGATGACCGTCCGCTGCGTCCCCTCGATGATATGGGCCTGGTATCCGAGCTCCTCTATCCGCCGAATGACGTCTCGGATCTGGCTCTCGTGGGCGCCTGTTTTCATCACGATAATCATGCCGATCCTCTTATGATGGTCGCCCCTTGGCGGCGACCGCCATTCTGGCCAGCGCCCGTTCAAGGGCGGCCTGGGCCCTGGCATGATCGATGGTCTCATCCCCAAAGCGGCGCAGCCGCTCCTCGGCCCGCACCTTCGCCTGCTCGGCCCTGGCCAGGTCGATCTCCTCCGGTCGCTCCGCTGATTCCACCAAGACGATCACCTTCTCGGGCCGGACCTCGGCGTACCCCCAGTCGACGGCCAGAAACCGCTCCTTCCGCCCCCGCGTATAGGAGAGCTCCCCGATCTTCAGCGTCGTCATAAAGGGGGTGTGGCCGGGCCAGACGCCGAAATACCCCTCCTGTCCAGGAGCCACCAGCTCTTCGACCTCTTCGCTGATAATCAGCCGCTGAGGCGTCACCACTTCAAGCATAACAGTCTGACTACGTTGCTCTGCCATAACGTTACAGCGCCCTGTGCGACAGGATCACTTGTGCCCCGCGAGCTTTTCTGCCTTCTCCCGGGCCTCGTCGAGGGTCCCGACCATATAGAAGGCCTGCTCCGGCAGATCGTCCGCCTGCCCCTCGATCAACTCCTTGAATCCCTGGATGGAGTCTTTCAGCTTGACGTAGCGACCGGGCTGACCCGTGAACTGCTCCGCCACGAAGAAGGGTTGGGAGAGAAATCGCTGGACCTTTCTCGCCCGCGCCACCACCAACTTATCGTCCTCGGACAGCTCGTCCATCCCCAGGATGGCAATGATATCCTGGAGGTCCTTGTAGCGCTGCAGGATCTTCTGGATCGACCTGGCTACCGCGTAGTGCTCTTCACCCACAACACGGGGGTCGAGAATCCGGGAGGTGGAGGCCAGCGGATCGACCGCAGGGTAGATCCCCAGCTCGGTAAGCTGCCGGGAAAGGACCGTCGTCGCGTCCAGGTGGGCAAAGGCTGCGGCCGGGGCCGGGTCGGTGATGTCGTCGGCCGGTACGTAGATGGCCTGGACCGAGGTGATGGACCCCGTCTTGGTCGAGGTGATCCGCTCCTGCAGCTCGCCCATCTCCGTCCCCAGCGTCGGTTGATAGCCGACAGCCGAGGGCATTCGGCCGAGTAGCGCCGAGACCTCGGAGCCGGCCTGCGTAAAGCGGAAGATGTTGTCGACGAACAGCAGGACGTCCTGTTTCTCCTCGTCTCTGAAGTATTCGGCAACGGTCAGCCCGGTCAGCGCTACTCGCAGCCGCGATCCGGGCGGCTCGGTCATCTGGCCATAGATCAGGGCGGTTTTCTCAATAACCCCCGACTCCTTCATCTCCAGCCACAGATCGTTTCCCTCGCGAGTCCGCTCGCCCACCCCTGCAAAGACCGAGAGGCCGCCGTGCTCCATGGCGATGTTGCGGATCAGCTCCATAATGACGACGGTTTTGCCGACCCCGGCGCCGCCGAAGAGGCCGGTCTTGCCGCCCTTGGTATACGGTTCCAGCAGATCGATGACCTTGATGCCGGTCTCCAGGATCTCGACCTTGGTCGCCTGTTCGTCGAAAGCTGGGGCGGGACGGTGGATCGGGTAGTGCGTCTTGGCGTCTATCGGCCCCTGCTTATCCACCGGCTCCCCGATCACGTTCATGATCCGACCGAGGGCAGCCCGGCCCACGGGAATGGTGATCGGCGCGCCGGTGTCAACGACCTCCATCCCCCGGATAAGCCCGTCGGTGGAGGATAGGGCGATGGCTCGGATACGGCTCTCTCCCAAGTGTTGGGCCACCTCCACAATCAGCCGTTCACTGTAGGAAAAGATATCCTTGGTCTGCTGGGCCTTGACCTCGAGGGCGTTGTGAATGGCGGGCAGCTTTCCCGGGTCAAACTCGACATCGACGACAGGTCCGATGACCTGTACGATCTTCCCTGCGTTCATCGTCTCACTCCTGGTTGAAAATCAGTCTTCAGCGCTCAGCAAAAGCGGCTGTCTCTATCCCTTAGCCGCCCGCAACGCCTCGGCCCCACCGACAACCTCGAGCAACTCCTTGGTGATTCGTTCCTGCCGTGCCTTGTTGAACTGCAACGTCAGCAGGTCGATCATCTCTGAGGCGTTCTTGCTCGCCGCATCCATAGCGGTCATCCGGGCGCCGTACTCACCGGCCAACGATTCCATGAGCGCCCTGTACACCTGCACCTCAACAT
>JAGWRQ010000216.1 GCA_028869615.1 Candidatus Methylomirabilota bacterium
AAGTAGTTGGCGAAGTATTCCTTGATGACATAGCCCTTGTAGCCGAGCAGATCACAAAGTCATTCACACCATGAGCAGAATACAGCTTCATGATGTGCCAGAGAATCGGTCTACCGCCGATCTCGATCATGGGCTTGAGATGGGTTTCCTCGGAGATGCGGGTTCCGAGGCCACCGGCAAGGATGACGACTTGCATAAGTCTGTCTGGTCTATTTGGTTAGTTGGCAGGTGTCGGCCGTAAAAGGCGCATAGGCTAGCCCACGGAACGCAGGCCGATGGCGGCGAGAAGGATGGAAGCTGGTTGGCCATGAAATGGAGCGCTTCTCAATAGTGCTCAGGTTGCCAGGTACTTAGGGATGTTAGACACAGCTTCACTCAATAGAGCCTTTTTCGCATCCCATGTCAGTTGCGCGGTCTCTTCAAGCCATTGCAGTACGCCTTCGGGCTCTAAAGTCATTCCCGCCTGGAGTTCTTCATCTGAATGGGATCTCTGGAAGTCAAACGTATCCTTCAGCCAGTCCATCAAGAACTCTTCCGGCACGTCGTTAATTCCCGCGAAGACCCCGCAGAGGGACCGCTTCACGTACACATACTGAGACACCGCATCAGCCTTCATCGAGCAGCCTCCGCTCCTTGAGCTGTTTGATCCGATGGAGATGTTGCACGTCTTCCAGATCTCGGGGTCTCCCGACTGCCACTTTCATCCTGATTAGGTCATCCAGCGAGATCATGCTAATCGGCGTTCCTCCCACGATTAGCACCTGACGCTGGGCGTAAGCCTGCTCGAAATCTAGGGGATTCGACAAGAAAATATCGACTTGTTTAAAAGGCTGCTTCGGATCAATGAAGGTAAAAACAGTGGCGCCTTTCTCGCGAATCCACTCCTCCCTCGTTTGCTTAGATACCAGCGCTACCCCTTGCACAGGCAGGCGTGGGACATACCCAAGACCTTCCATCACCTCGACCAACCGTCCCATGTTCTCCTCGGACAGATCAACCATGATGTCCATATCTACCGTCATTCTGACATATGGTAGAGATGACTGCCAGGCCACCAACAACCAGATACCTCACCTCAGCAGCTTGCAGCGCTCTGAAGACCTCCTGGTAGAACGCTTTTGGCTCCACAGACCCATCAAACAGTTAGCACGACATGCGAGGGTGAGAAACGCAGACGCAGCGTGCCGCGGCTTTTGGACCGGACAAGCTCTCGCTCTCTCACTTACAGGGCCGATTTGATCGGGGGCGGCATCGGTCCCTGAAGCGTCAAGGGGAGCATTCGGTTCACTATTGCCTACCACTGGTTCGGCTTACTTGGACGCTGTTAGTTAGTTTCTAACAGATTTAGGCTAGATTTGTCAATACCAAGCGCGGCTAGCTCAACTTTGCGCTGCCATGACCTGCGCCTCGATCCACAGATAGGTGCGCGCGATCCCCTCCCGAAGCGATACCCTGGGCTTCCACCCCAGCGACGCAATGCGCGCCTTGCTGAAATTGCGGGCATGTACTCCTACCGGACCCGGTACATACTTAACGGTCATGCGTTTGCCGGATGCCTCGATCACCGTCTGTACCAGATCGGCCACCGTCGCCCGCTCCTCACTCCCCAGGTTTACGGGGCCGTCCAGGTCTGAGCGCATCAGCGCGACGATGCCGTCCACCAGATCCTCCACATAGGTAAATACCCGGATAGCCGTCCCATCGCCCCAAACCTCGATGGTACCGCCGTCATCCGCCTCCGCTATCTTCCGGCAAAGGGCTGCCGGCGCTTTTTCGCGGCCGCCCGTCCAGGTCCCTTCCGGACCGTAGCAGTTCTCGAAGCGGGCGATGCGCACCTGCATCGGGTAGCGGCGCCCGTAGGCCATTGCCACCCGCTCGGCGTACAACTTCTCCCAGCCGTATTCGTTATCCGGGTTGGCCGGAATGGCGTCGTCCTCGGTCACGGGCGGCTCATCGGGCTGCATGTCCCGGTAGATGCAGACCGAGGAAGAGAAGAAGTAGCGGGCCACCCCTGTCTCGGCGGCGGTGTGGGTCATGTGGATGTTGATCAGGGCATTGTTGTGCAGCACCTCGCACTCGGCGACGGAGATGAAGCCCATGCCGCCCATGTCGGCGGCGAGTTGGTAGACCTCATCGAAGGCACCGCCCGGGACGGTAAGCGCCCGGCGGCAGTTCTCTAACTCGCGTAAGTCCTGCAGTAGGAACTCGTCGGCCTGGGTGGGCGCAAACTCGTGCGGTGTGATGTCCACGCCGCGCACCCAGTAGCCCTCGCGCTTGAGCTTCTGCACCAGGTGTCCGCCGATGAACCCCCCGGCACCGCAGACTAAGGCTCGCTTCATGTGTCGCGTCTCCTTTTCAGGAGGATCCTGGACGCCAGCGCCGACAGGAGGACGAACAGGATGGCGTTCGCCAGGATGTGGAGGTTGAAGTCATAGACGCTATGGACCAGCATGGCCACCAGCCCGGTCAGCAGACCAAGTCCGATTCCCCGTGTGTGCGATCCCTCATGTTCGGACCACGCATTCAGCAACTGCGTCCCGCCCCATAGCAGCGCCAGCGTCAAGATCGCGACCAGGGGCACCCCCCCTTCGGCGAATGCCTGCAGGTAGTCGTTGTGGGCATATTCGTACACCTCCTGGCCGATAAGGGACCGCTTGTAGAGCGGAAAGGCCCAGATGTAGGTGTCGAGACCCGTACCGATCCAGCGGAAGTCATGGCCCAAGCGCAACGTGTCCTGCCAAACGAGAATGCGACTATGGAGAGAGGGGTCGTCGGTCCACATCCAGAGAATCCCAAAAGTCCGCAGGACCCTGTCCGGGTTGAGCCAGAGGGCATACGTCAGTCCCAGCGCCACAAACGAGGCCAGCATGCCCCATAGCCGCTTGCTACGTAACCGCCGAGCCGAAAACAGGAAGGCCATGAAGAGCATGGAACAAAAGCAACTGAACAGCCCTGCTCGTGATCCGGTCAGCAGCAAGGCCACGAACATGATGAGCCC
>JAGWRQ010000217.1 GCA_028869615.1 Candidatus Methylomirabilota bacterium
TTGCCGCGCTTCAGCCGGACGCGGCGGCGGCAGGTGATGTCGTGGGAGATCTCCTTGATGGCCCGGACGGGGTCTTCGAGGGCCAGGTCGCGTTTGATGACGCCGTCCTCCACCATGGCGAGGACGATGGCGGTCGTCCCGACCTTCAGGTAGGTCGCGACCTCCGACATGTTGGAGTCGCCGACAATGACGTGCAGGCGACGGTACTTCTCCTCGTCGGCGTGAGGCTCATCGCGGGTGTTGATGATGCCGCGTGAACTGGTCGTCGCGCCGGAGATCTCCTGGTAGATGTGCTGCGCCCGCTGCGAAACATAGTAGTGGTTCCCCATCCGCGTCCGAAGCACCTTCCCTGCGCCCGCGAATACCTGGCGCGTCACAAAGAAGGGGATCAACTGCTCTGCCAGCTTGTGGAAGTTCACGCCGCGCTGCACCAGGTAGTTCTCGTGGCAGCCGTACGTATTCCCGACGGAGTCGGTATTGTTCTTGAAGATGTAGATCTCGCAGTAGATGCCGTTCTCGTGAAGCTTCTGTTCGGCGCTCAGGAGCAACTCCTCCACGATCCGCTCGCCCGCCTTGTCGTGGATCACCAAGTCCCGCGGGTTATCGCACTCGGGAGTCGCGTACTCGGGATGGCAGCCGGTGTCCTGATAGAGGCGCGCGCCGTTTCGCAGGAAGTCGTTGGTCCCGCGCTGGCGTGAGACCACCTTCTCAAAGAGATAGCCCAGCGCGCTTTCGACCGACAGGTTCACCCGCCCCCCGACCGAGGACGAGATCAGGCCGTATTCGCTTTCCAGTCCAAGGATGCGTTCTTGCATTTCAACCACCCCACTATGATCGTACCGGAAGGCCCTGCAGCGGTCAATCGAATTTCGTAGATATGTGCGAGGTGGAAGGTGCGAGGTGCGGAGCAGGAGAATCGTGCGGATCTGTTACTCGGTATCGGTAAGCATCACCGTGAGATCATCCTGGGACAGGCGGCGGAATTTCCGGCCGGCCCGATTGCGCTCCAGAACCGCCACCTCCAGGCTCTGTGGTTTGACCTTCGCACTGCTCACGGCCTCCAGCGCCTGTAGAGCCAGCCTCAGAGCAGCCTTCTGATCAATCCCTGCTTCGTATTTGTCCTTCAGGTACAGCCTGAGCTCTTCGGCCTGTCCGCCGATCGCAGCAAACCCCTTTTCGTCGCCGATGCTGCCGTCAAACGTAATCCGATATAACTCATTAGGCAGCCCTCCATCGGCAACCTCCACCACCAGAATCTCCACCTCCAGCGGCTTCATGGCCTCACTGAAGATATTGCCGATGGTCTGAGAGTAGGCGTTGGCAAGCGACTTGGCCGTGACGTCTTCCCGGTCATACGCGAACCCCTTCAGGTCCGCATAGCGAATCCCCGCCTTGCGCAGATTCTCGAACTCGCTGTATCGCCCGGCGCCGGCAAAGGCGATCCGATCGTAAATCTCTGAGATCTTATTGAGCGAGGCGCTGGGGTTCTCTGCCACCAGCAGCATTCCGTCGGCGTACTCCAGAACGATGATCGATTTCCCTCTGGCGATACCCTTTCGAGCATACTCCGCCTTATCCTGCATCATCTGCTCTGGTGACACATAATAGGGAAGCGCCATTAGCTCACCTCACCCGCTCGGATCTCACCCTCTCCTTTAGCCCCTCTCTCAACCAGCTTGCGGCGATCGATGACAGCCTGGCAGACCTCTCTGATGCGGGCCTCCGGCACATCCTGCAGGCCACTCGTGACAGCAAGCTTCACCGTAGGGAAGACTCCACGCACGAAGTCCGGGCCACCAGTCCCGACGTCCTCCTCCGCGGCGTCAATCAGCGCCTCCAGCCCCACCGCGATCGCCTCGTCCTCGGTCATGTCGGCCCGATACAGCTTCTTCATTGTGGAACGGGCATCTTTCCCGCCGGAGCCGGTGGCATAGTAATCCGTTTCTTCGTACCTGCCGCCTGTCACGTCGTACTTGAAGATCTTGCCCTCACCACTCCTCACATCGTAGCCGACGAAGATAGGGATCACCACCAACCCTTGCATCGCCATCGGGAGATTGGCCTTGACCATCTGCGACAACTTATTCGCCTTTCCCTCCAACGAGAGCGGCACACCCTCCAGCTTCTCGTAGTGGGTCAACTCCACCTCAAACAGCTTGGCCATCTCGATGCACGGACCGGCGACGCCCGCGATAGCGATAGCTGAGTGCTCATCCGCCTTGTATACCTTCTCGATCCTCCGCGACGAGACCTGAAAACCTTCGGTCGCCTGCCGATCGCCTGCGATGAGCGCCCCGTTCCGGAACTTCAGGGCCAGGATGGTGGTCCCGTGAGGGCCTTCCTTCAGCTCACGGAGCTCGGCCTGCGAAAGCCCTTCAGGCTTGATCTGCATCTGCGGCAGAAGGTCCGAGCGACACTGTCGGAGCAGGTCAAAAAAGCTCGAACCTGGAACCATGGAATCGAAGAACGAGTGCATCGACCTCCCGAATGGAGCGCGTGTGCGCTAGACTGCGATGTTCTCCAACAACTCCGCGGCGGTGTCGGAGCGATCCAGCAGTTCGGCCGCCAGCTTCCGCGTACCCCTCAACGGATCGGTCATGGGAACTCGTTTCACCGTCGCCCCGCCGGTGTCGAAGATCACCGAGCCCCAACTCGCCCCATAGACCTCGTCGGGATATTTCTGGAGACACATCCCGCGGAAGTAGGCCCGGGTATCCGGGGGAGGGGTCTTCATGGCGATGAGAATCTCCTCGTCAGTCACGATCCGCTCAACGTATCCCTGGCGCTCCAGGGTAAAGTAGAGTCCCTTATCCCGACGGAGATCATGATACTGCAGGTCCAGCATGAAGACGCGCTGGTCGTCGAAGGAGCAGCCCTTGCGGTTGATGTAGGAGGTGATGAGCCCGTGCTTGATGACCCAGTCCAGTTCGCGGTGCAGGCTCATCGGGTCCTCCGCGAGCTTGTCCAGGACGTACTGCCA
>JAGWRQ010000218.1 GCA_028869615.1 Candidatus Methylomirabilota bacterium
GCCACCGCCTTGGCCGCAATAATGTGCATCAGCGGACCGCCCTGCATCCCGGGAAAGACCTGCTTGTTCAGGACCTGGGCATACTCTGCCTTACACATGATCATCCCGCCTCGAGGACCCCGAAGCGTCTTGTGGGTGGTGGTCGTCACGAACTCGGCGTGGGGAATCGGGCTCGGGTGCAACTTGGCCACGATCAGGCCGGCGATGTGGGCAATATCGGCCATGACAAGCGCGCCGGTCTCTTTCGCAATCTCGCCGAACTTCGCAAAGTCGAGGAGTCTGGGATAGGCGCTGGCGCCGACCACGATCAGCTTGGGCCGGTGCGTCTTGGCCAGAGATCGGAGCGCATCAAAGTCCACCTGCTCCGTCGCCTTATTCACACCGTACGGAATCACCTTGAAGAAGCGGCCGGAAAAGTTGACCGGGCTGCCGTGGGACAGGTGACCCCCGTGCGCCAGGTCCAGCCCAAGAATGGTATCCCCGGGCTCCAGGACAGAAAAGTACACAGCCATGTTGGCCTGTGTGCCGGAATGCGGCTGGACGTTAACGTGGTCAGCGCCGAAGAGCCGCTTGGCTCGCTCGATCGCCAGGTTCTCCGCCATGTCAACAAACTCACACCCACCGTAATAGCGTCGTCCCGAGTACCCCTCGGCATATTTGTTGGTGAGCGTAGACCCGGCCGCCTCCATGACAGCAGCACTGACGAAGTTCTCCGAGGCGATCAACTCCAGCTTAGTGGCCTGACGGTCGGTCTCGAGCCGAATGACTTCAGCAATTTCCGGGTCAACATCGATAAGGCGCTTCACGCTCTGACTCCCCTCATGCGCTATTGATAACAATGGGTCAAATCACACTAAATGGTAATCCCGTGGCCTTCTTTTGTCAAGGCAAAATGGGTTGAAGGAAGCGCGTTGCAAGCCGATTTTGGGGGCCAGCTTGCAATTAGCATTTATAAAGGTGGGTCACATCAGCGAGGGGTGGAGCATCTCCTCCTCTTCCCAGGAATCCAGCGGATCGCGCTCGTCCCATTTGTAGGGAAGCTGGACGAGGGTACCGGGCATAGTCGCTGTCTCCAAGACATGGAGCGCGTCGAGCAGGATCCGGGTCTGCCCCTCCGCGTCAAACGACTTGCCGGCCTGGTGTCCGAGGGGAAAGTTCACGAAGACGGCACGGGGCGGTTTGACGGAGGAGGTGATATCGAGGGCGGCGGAGAGCATGAGGGTCGGGATGCCGGCCTCCTCGATGGCGCGGGCGAACAGTCCCACGGACTGGTGGCACAGTTGTCAGACCGGGACCAGGAAGGCCGCATCAGTGCCCATCTCTCGCAGGCGCCCGATGAGATGCGGCGCCATCTCTTTCTGAAGCCTGGTCCGCGTGAAGATCCGTCCCATAAAGGTAAAGGCAACAGGGGCCAACTCGCCGATAACTCTTTGATCCTCTAACTCCCTGAATCGCTCGAGAGGGAAGATCGTATTGAGGTCTTTGACGTCCCTGGCGTTCTTGGAGTAGTGCGAGATTCGGAGGTCGGCCAGATCGGCCGTTTTCGGGATCTCCCTGAAGGTCAGGTCGTTCTTGACAGGATTGAACGGCTCCTGGCTATGGTGATAGATCCCTCCGGAACTGATCAGGGCGATTCGACAGTCCCGAACCGATTTGAGCATCGGCGTCCAGGGACTCGTGAAGTTGACCGTCCACTGGTAGGGCGGCTCGTTTGCGTAGAGTCGCCGGATCTGCTCGATGTAGGCAACCGGCGCCATCTGCGTCCTCGTTTCAGTCTTTGCTGAGGATCAACTCACCGCGCGCTGCATCGACCTTCACGGTGTCGCCTTCAGCAAACTCATGCTCCAGCAGGCGACGAGCCAAGGGGTCCAGCAGCACGCGCTGGATGGCTCGCTTCAGCGGCCGCGCCCCAAAGACCGGATCGTACCCTTCCTTAGCCAGGAACTCCTTTGCTGGCTCCGTCACCTCAAGATCGAGTTTGCGCTCGGCAAGCCGCTTCGCCACCCGTTTGAGCTGGATCTCCACGATCGCTTTGATCTGAGCGACGGAGAGCGTATGGAAGATCAATATCTCGTCGACGCGGTTCAGGAACTCTGGCCGAAAGTGGGCTCTCACGGCCTCCAGCACCCGTCGTCGCATCTCCTCATCATCTCGGCCGCCTAACTCCTGAATGACCTGGCTGCCCAGGTTGCTGGTCATGATAATGATCGTATTTTTGAAGTCCACGGTCCGCCCCTGCCCATCGGTCAGCCGTCCGTCATCCAAAATCTGCAGCAGGACGTTGAAGACGTCGGTGTGGGCCTTTTCGATCTCATCCAAGAGCAGGACGGAATAAGGGCGACGCCGAACCGCCTCGGTGAGCTGTCCCCCCTCTTCGAACCCGACGTAGCCCGGTGGCGCACCGACGAGACGGGAGACGGTATGCTTCTCCATGTACTCGCTCATGTCCAGGCGGACCATCGCCCGCTCGTCGTCGAACAGAAACTCAGCTAGCGCCCTGGCCAGCTCGGTCTTCCCCACGCCGGTCGGTCCCAGGAAGATGAAGGAGCCGATCGGCCGATTCGGATCCTGAAGCCCCGAGCGGGCGCGACGGATCGCGTCACTCACGGCGCTGATCGCCTCGTACTGCCCCACCACTCGCTCCCTGAGCTTCTCCTCCATGGCCAGGAGCTTCTGGGTCTCGCCTTCCAGCATCCTGGAGACCGGAACCCCGGTCCACTTGGAGACGACCTGAGCAACGTCTTCCTCGTCCACCTCCTCCTTGAGCATGGCGCCACCCTGCTGGACCTGCTCCAGACCGCGCTTTTCGCTTTCCAGCTCCTTTTGCAGCGACGTGACCAGGCCATAGCGAAGTTCGGCGACCTTTCCCAGATCGCCCTGCCGCTCCGCCATCTGCTCCTGCACCTTCGCCGCCTCGATCCGCTCCTTCAAGCTCCTGATCCGCTGGATGAATCCCTTCTCC
>JAGWRQ010000028.1 GCA_028869615.1 Candidatus Methylomirabilota bacterium
ATGCGGAGGGGGTCTCGGTCTATGAAATCTATCAAAGATACCTTCGAGACAATCCGCGGCATTATCAGCGCTCTGCCCGTTAAGGTTGACATGGCCGTGGTCGGCGGCTATGCCGTCATCCTGCATGGAATCGAGCGGACCACTCTTGACGCAGACTTCTGCCTGTACTCGGACGTGATTCGAACGTCCGGGACTGATGCGTTCTTCGCCGTGTTGACGCAACACCTTCCGGAGCGATTTCGCGCGGAGCTGATTCAAGGGAGCAAGGTTCCGGAGGAGCCCTTTAAGCACGATATCATCTTTCTTGAGGATCGCAGGGGCGAATATCCGCGGATGGACCTGCTGATTGCGCGATATACATGGGAGCTGGAGGCCATCGAGCGGGCTGAGCATCTTCCGGGTGTCTCCATCCCCGTGCTGACTAAACCGCATCTTGTCGCCATGAAACTACAGGCTACAGGATTCAAAGACGCCGACGATGCGGTGAACCTCATCCGCTTGATGACGGAGGAAGAAAAAGCGATCACCTTTCAACTTGCTGAGCGGACTGGTCGAGATAGGAAGTTGGCCCGCCTGCTTGCCCCCACAGAAGAAGAGGTTCGAGACATTCCTGAGGAGATTCTTTGAGCCTTGGCGGATAACCTACGATCCTGCTTGACGCGCTCCGGCGAATCTCTTACTGTTGGCTGACGCTTGGTCGGTTCGTGGTGCCGCTGTCCGGCGTTCCGACATATTCTGAGGTTAATGCAGCGACGTCAGAAGGGGACAGAGGAAATGCAGAAGTATCCAGAGGACGCAGCGAGCTATCGTGGTGCCGGCGTCGATGTCGAGCGGGAAGAGCAGGTGCTGTCCCGTGTGATCGAGACGGTGAGCCAGACGTTTGCCTTCGTGCGAGGGGTCGGGAAGCCGGTTCTGCCGATCGGCTTTTTTGCCAACGTCATCGACATCGGTCACGGGATAGGTCTGGCCCTCTCTACCGACGGGGTAGGCACGAAGCTCATGGTTGCGCAGATGATGCAGAAGTACGACACGGTCGGGATCGACTGCATGGCCATGAATGTGAACGATGTGCTCTGTGTAGGCGCGCGCCCGACAGCATTTCTGGATTATATCGCGGTGCAACACGCGAACCCGGACCTCATCGATCAGCTCATGCAAGGGTTGAAGGAAGGGGCGCGTCGCGCAGGGGTGGCCATCTGCGGTGGAGAGATCGCCCAGGTCAGGGAGATGCTTGCGTCCGAGCGTGAGGGGTGGGGATGCGATCTGGTCGGGATGTGTGTCGGGCATGTTCCGCTCGACAAGATAATCGTTGGAAAGTCGGTGACTCCCGGCGATGTCATTATCGGGATTCGAAGCAGCGGGATCCATAGTAATGGTCTGACGCTGGCCCGACAGGTCCTGTTCGCGCAGAACAAGTATACCGTGGACACGAAGTTCGAGGCGCTTGGGCGGACGCTTGGGGAAGAGTTGCTGGAGCCGACTATCATCTACGTGCCGGAGGTGGTTGAAGCGCTAGAGCGACCGCTGGCCATCAAAGGACTCGCCCATATCACGAGCGACGGGTTGCTGAACCTCCTGCGACTGGACACCGCATCTCACGCGGTCGGATATGAGATCGACCAACTCCCGCCGATCCCTCCGATATTTTCCCTGATTCAGCAATCAGGCGGTATCCCCGATCACGAGATGTTTCAGGTCTTCAACATGGGGATCGGGTTTTGTGTCGTTGTCGCTGAGGAGGATGCAGAGCCTTTTGTGGAAATCGTGAAACATCACGGCCGGGAAGCGTTGCAGATCGGCCGCGTGGTACGCGATCCGGAGCACAAAGTCGTCATTCGACCCCGCGGTCTGGTCGGCCATGGTAATCAATTCATGAAGGTGTAACAAAAAGGTCTGTCCTGTAAACGCCGTATCGTACTTGGACAGGCTCAGCACGAACGGATTATCAAGGGGATGGCTTCCAGATTGTACGTGGGTTAATTGCTGTCCGTCATTCCGGCGTACGCCGGAATCCAGATTCTCACACGAGTTCCACAATCAAGTTCTACATCACTGGATGCCGGCTTTCGCCGGCATGACGACCTTTTCCACCCACACAAGATTCGAAAGAGCCATAAGGGGATGTCTGAAACACTGCGCTCGAAAACTGAGTCGCTCAGGCCCAGCACGACTTTGAACATATTGGATTGAAAGCGTAAACGGGTCGTGATAGAATTGAGTTGTCCTCGACAGCGAAAGGGATGACTCAATGGGACGGGGATCTGGATCGACAGCTCCGACCGTAGCTCTCATCGCGGCTATCTGCCTGTTGTGGGTCTATCCATTTTGCCTATTCCACCAGGCCAGCACTGTTGCGTACCACCGCGTTAACTCGCCTGACTTCGATCATGGCTCATCCTCACCCGCCATTTGCGATGCGCACCTGTTTCATGCGGCAATAACCGGCCAAGAAACGGGCGCCGACGCAAAGGCCGGTCTCAGCCTCCACAGTTTTTCTCCGTCAACAGCTCTCTGTGAACGGTTCTGGGCCGTCAGACACCGTGAACTGAGTAGCGCCTTGCTGACTGGGTCCCGATCCGTCTTGCCTTCCTTTTCTAACAAGCTGCATATACTATACGTGGTCTACCAGGTTTAATTGCCCCGCCCGCGTTCTCGCATTATAGGCATCTCCTCGACCGTGCTGATTCGTGTTTCTGCCCGTGCGATTACCCGGCGAGGGGATCGACCTCCCAAATTCCTTCATCTCATTGTTGGTGAGTAGTCAATGGTGCAAGTAAAGCAACTCGTGAGTGCGACATTACTGGCAATCGCCGTTGCGGCGGGAGGCTGCGGTAAGCAGGAGACCGCGCCGGCGTCGCACGAGACGGGTAAGGTAGCACACCCTCCTGGTTCGGAAGAACATCGGCATGACCATGCGCCGCACGACGAAGAGCGTCGGGAGACGGTCGGCCCCGGCGAGGCGCCAATCGGCGTCCGACTGACTCCGGAAGAGCGCGAGAACATCGGCCTCAGGACCGAGGTTGTCCAGCTTCGGCCGGTTGAGGATGTCCGCAAGCTGAATGGGATTGTCAAGCCGCATCCCGATCGGTTAGCGCAGGTGACCAGCCGCGTACCGGGCATCGTGCTCAGTGTTCATGCGTCGCTTGGCGCCTGGGTCAGGCGCGGCGATGATCTGTTGGACATCAAAAGTGTGGAGCTGGAACGGCTGGAGTTAAGCCTGATTCAGGCGGAGAACAGGTTGGCGCTGACGAAGCTGGATCTGGAGCGAGTGCGACAACTCGTTGAACGGGAAATTGTGGCCCGGAAGGAACTGCTGGCCCTCGAGAACCGACATCGGGAGACCCTGAATGAGATCGAGAGCCTGACGCGCCAACTGAACTTTCTCGGCCTGCCTCAGCAGGCGATCACGCGGATTCGTGAGGAGCAGACGGTCGCCACGCTGCATTTGCCGGCTCCCATTGGTGGGACGATCGTCGAACGCAACGTCGTGATTGGCCAAGCGATTGAGCCCAACGTGGCGTTGATGAGGATTATTGACGCCTCGATCATGATTGTCGAGGGGGAGGCCTTCGAGGACATCCTGCCGATGCTGAAGCTCGGACAGAAGGTCCGGGTGGTTGTCGCTGCGTATCCGGATGAGGTGTTCGAGGGGAAGATCAGCTTTATCAGTCCGACGGTCAACCCGATAAAGCGGACCATTCCGGTGTGGGCAGAGGTCATCAATCGCCGGGGGTTACTGAAACAGGATCTCTTTACTCAAGTCTACGTCATTGTCGGCGAGAAGCGCAGAAGCCTCACTATCCCGGTTGAGGCTCTTATCAGTGCTGAAGGATCGGAGTTCACCTTTGTCGAACGCGGCGGCGTGTATCTCCGCGCAGACCTCGGATTGGGAACCCGGAATGACCGCTTCGCTGAGGTTACGCGAGGTCTCACAGCAGGGGATCGGGTTGTCACGGACGGCAGCCGCCAGCTCTACACGAAGTGGCTTACGGCCCAAGGCGGCGGATCGGCCCTTGGCGGGCACACACATTGATGTGCGGAGCGTGAGATGTTTGCCTGGATCATCGAACGGTCACTGACAAATCGCGTCCTCGTGGTGGTCGCCTTCGTGGTCCTGCTGATTGTGGGTGTATTCACGCTACGCCGGATCACGGTCGATGTCTTCCCCGAGTTTGCCCCACCTCAGGTCGTCATTCAGACCGAGGCGCCCAGCCTGCCGCCCCAGGACGTCGAATTCCTCATTACCGTCCCGATTGAGTCCGCTATTAATGGAACGCCTGGGGTGGAGGTGATCCGGTCGAAATCAACCGCCGGGCTGTCAAGCGTTGTTGTGGTCTTCAAGTGGGGGACCAACATCTATGCGGCCCGCCAACTCGTGAGCGAACGCCTTCAGGTGGTCCAGGATCGACTTCCAGCGGGAACCAAGAGTCCTGTGATGCTTCCGATCACGTCAGCGGTGGGCTGGCTTGTCAAATATGCGCTCACAAGCGACCGCGTCTCCCTGATGGAGCTTCGGACGATCTCAGACTGGGAGATCCGCAATCGGCTGCTGGCGATCCCCGGCGTGGCGTCAGTGGTCTCCATCGGCGGCGAGGTGAAGCAGTATCAGGTGCTGCTGTCTTCGGACAAACTGTTTCAATACGGCCTGACCGTCAAGGAGATCCTTGATGCTGTCAGGAAGGCGAACGTCAGTATGCCTGGAGGCTTTCTGGTAACGCCCGGCCAGGAGTACGTGATCACCGGGGCCGGTCGGATCTCGTCGCTCCAGGAACTCCAACAGACCAAGGTGGCAGAG
The DNA here is from genome assembly GCA_028869615.1 of Candidatus Methylomirabilota bacterium. GTDB lineage: Bacteria > Methylomirabilota > Methylomirabilia > Methylomirabilales > Methylomirabilaceae > Methylomirabilis. The sequence goes on from JAGWRQ010000028.1 coordinate 4,796, forward strand.
CGAGGCGGGACGCCGATCCGGTTGGATCAGGTGGCGACGGTCCGCTTCGGTCCGGAGTTCAAGCGGGGAGACGCATCGTGGGAGGGTAGGCCTGCCGTGATCGGAACGGTCTCGAAGCTGTTTGGGGCGGATACCTTGACGGTCACGTATCAGGTGGAACAGACGCTGAAGGAGATCCGCAAAACGCTGCCGCCGGGAGTCGAGCTGAATACGCAGGTCTTCCGCCAGGCGAGCTTTATCGAGTCCTCGATTTCCAACCTGCGCCAGGCTATCCTGGAAGGGGTGGTGGTCGTCAGCATCGTCGTCATCTTCTTTCTCTTCAATGTCCGGGCGTCGCTCATTACCTTGACGGCGCTGCCGACCTCACTGATCTTCGGTGTGCTGCTGCTCAAGGCGTTCGGGATCGGTATCAACGCCATGACCCTGGGGGGGCTGGCCATCGCCATCGGCGAGGTCGTAGACGACGCCATTGTGGATGTCGAAAATATCGTTCGCCGACTAAGACTGAATCGGGAAAAGTCCCGTTCCGATCCTCCCCTGAAGGTGATCTATGAGGCGTCGGTAGAGATCCGGCACGCTGTAGTCCACGCCACCTGGATCGTCCTGATCGTCTTCATACCGATCTTCCTGCTTGGCGGGGTGGAGGGGCGGATCTTCACCCCGCTCGGGCTCGCGTACACCTTCGCGATCCTCGCCTCTCTCCTGGTCGCGGTGACGTTAGTCCCGGCCTTGGCCGCCATCCTTCTGATCCGTCGTGGGGAAGCCCAACCGGAACAGGAGAGCCTGACGGTCCGGGGTATGAAGCGAGCCTATGAAGCGCTCCTACGCCGGGCGCTGCATCACCCCCGGTGGGTGATGGCCGCCTGCATGTTCCTGGTAGCGGCCAGCCTGGCCGTGGTCCCGTTCCTCGGTCGCTCCTTTCTCCCTGAGTTTCGCGAAGGCAACTTCATCCTGCAGGTGACGATGCTGCCTGGGGTCCCGCTTGCGGAGTCGATGCGCGTGGGGGAACGCATCGTCCGGATTCTGAAGCAGCATCCCGAGGTTCTCTCCGTCTCTCAGCGGGCGGGTCGGGCGGAACTGGATGAGGAGGCGCTCCCACCGAATGTCAGTGAGTTCGACATCGCGATTCGATACAGCACACGTGATCCGGAGTTGCTTCTCCATGCTATCCGCGAGCATCTGGAACGAGTCCCCGGTGTGGCCACCGTGCTGGGTCAGTTCATCTCCCACCGGCTGGACGAGGTTCTCTCGGGCGTCCGGGCTCAGATCGCCATCAAGCTCTACGGGCCAGACCTGGCGGTGCTCCGGGCGAAAGGGCAGCAGATCGAGCAGATCATGCGGGAGATCAAAGGGGTTACGGATCTGCTCCTCGAGCCCCTCATCAATGTCCCGGCCCTTCGGATCGCGGTCGATCGGGAGGAGGCCTCCCGTCTCGGCCTGGACGTGGGCGACATTCTGGAGACGACCGCAGTGGCCTTCGGCGGAAGATCGGTCTCTCGCGTTGTAGAAGGACAGCGAGCATTTGACCTGTTTGTATGGTTTGATGAGACCTCCCGCAAGGACCGCGCCTCTATGCGAAATCTCTTAATCGATGCGCCAGAGGGGCGAAAGATCCCGCTTCGTTTGGTGGCTGACCTCCAGATCGTGAATAGCCCCTTCATGATCAATCGGGAGCGGTTGCAACGGCGGATCGTTGTGCAGGCGAACGTGGCGGATCGGGACCTTATCAGCGTGATCCATGAGGTCCAACGCAGGATCGCTAAGGAGATTCAACTTCCCGCCGGCTACTTTATCGAGTACGGCGGGCAGTTTGAAAGTGAGCGGGAGGCGACGAGGGTCCTGATGGTGTATGGCGGGCTCGCGGTGATCGGGATTTTCCTGATGCTGTACAAGGCCTTCAACTCGACCCGCGCTGCCCTCCTCGTTATGGCCAATCTGCCCTTGGCCCTGATCGGCGGCGTGGCGGCCATCCTGCTCACGGGGATGGTCACGAGTGTCCCCTCGCTGATCGGGTTCATCAGTGTCTTTGGGATCGCGGCTCGAAATGGGATCATCCTGGTCAGCCACTACCGGCGGCTTCGAGTTGAAGGCGTCTCGAAGGAGGAAGCCATTATCCAGGGGTCAAAGGACCGGCTGGCGCCGGTCCTGATGACGGCCGCCGCGGCCGCGTTAGGCTTGCTCCCCCTGCTGTTCGGTGAGGCTACCGGGAAAGAGCTGGAGCGGCCGCTGGCCCAAGTCATCTTGGGAGGCCTCTTCACCTCAACCCTCCTGAACATGATCGTCGTGCCGACCCTATTCATGCGATTCGGCTGGGAGCGAGAGGAGGTCTTCCGGCAGCAGTTGGCCCTGGAGCGTGGCGATCTGTTTCGGCCGGTTGCACCGCCCTCCGACGCAGTCTCGCCAATCCCGGCGGCGGCTCGCAGCCTTCCGCCGTCGACAACAAGCGATGAATAACTCATTACAATGGCCCTGGCGTAGTTCTGCCCTGCTGACAGCCGGCCTGCTGCTCCTCATGGCCGCCACGGCTTGGGGGCACGCGTTCCCTGACCATTCAGAGCCCAGGGTGGGGTGGGCGCTGCTGACGGCGCCCCCGCGCGTGCGACTCTGGTTCGACGGAATGCTGGAGCCCGCCTTTAGTACGATCATGGTGGTCAATGCTCGCCATCAGCAGGTTGATAACGGGGACGGCGCCGTGAACCCTGCCGACCACACTGTCTTGGAGGCTTCTCTTCCGCCCCTGTCCCCAGGGCAATACCGGATCGTGTGGAGCGTTGTCGCTCATGACGGTCACCGCACTGAAGGCGATCTTTCGTTCACCATCGGTCCGGGCTCTTACGATCGGCCCCGGGCCGCCAGCGCGCCCGCCACGCTTCCGCAACTCCTTACACGCTGGCTCAACTTCATCGGTTTGTCGATGCTGATTGGCACGCTGGCCTTTCGCTTGCTCCTCGTTCGGTCAGTTGTGCTCCCGCGTCAAGAATTCGAGACAGTTGAGCGACCGCTTCGGCGACTAGAGGCTGGCTCGTTCGTGCTCGTGGCGCTGGCGAGCGTCGGCGAGCTCATCCTGAGAACGCAGATGATGAGCGGCGGGCGCCTTGCCGAGTTAAACGTCACGCTCCCGGTCGTGCTTCTACAGACCCACTTTGGCGCCGTGTGGCTCGTCCGGCTCGGCTTTGTTGGGCTCCTGGGACTCGTCTGGGGGCTCGGGCGGACGACCACGCCGCAGAGCCAGCGGGCCATTATGCTCTCCCTTTCCGCAGCCACGGTCATCGCCCTGACAACGAGCCTGTCGGGGCATGCCGGGGACTGGGGAGACCTGACGATGCCTGTCCTCATCGACTGGATTCACTTGGTTGCGGTCTCCATCTGGATCGGCGGCCTCTTCACGTTCGGGTTCCTGTTCCAGCGTTTAGCCGCCCCTCCCGGCACGGAGGAGGAGGCGCGCGGCCTCGTGACGATCGGCCGCCCGTTCTCGAGGATGGCGGCCTACTGCGTGTTCACTCTGCTCGTGGCAGGGCTCTTCAACGCGTGGCTGCAGGTGGGGTCGCTGCAGCCCCTTGTCACCACCTCCTATGGGTTGACACTCCTCGTCAAGGTCTTCCTGGTGGGACTTGTATTGGCGCTGGCCGCTGTAAACCGATACTACTTCCTTCCTCTCCTGCGAGACCCTGACGGCGCCCGCACGCAGCTTCTCGTGAAGACGATAGGGCGACTTGGCGGCGCGTGGCTCGTAGGGGCAGGGCGCGACCAGGCAGCGGGGATTCGCCGTCGCCTGCGCCAGTTCATGCGGTTGGAGTGGATCCTGGTTATTGCTGCCCTGGCTGTTGCGGCGCTTCTGACCCACCTCCCGCCGGCTCGCCACATCCATGCCCATCAGCACCTTGCGCAGCACACCCTTCCCTAGTCCAACCGATCTGAGGGGCGAGGGTCGTCTTTGACGAGAAGTAACAGAGTGTGATAGATTAAGCGAGCTTGACCAATCGGCGGACAGGGGGTCTGGCCTCTAAGAGGCGGCTGCCAATTATCAGCGGATGTCATAGGAGGGACGCGATGAGAATCATCGGCGGGGCTGCTCGACAGCTCCTTGCACTCACCTTGATCGGTGTGGGGGCAGTCGTGTGGGGCTGCTCTGGGGTGCATCTCAGATCGGAATCCTACGACTGGGTTACCGGGGAGCGGACCGCGCCCGCTGCGGTGAGCGCGGCCAAAGCGGCCATAGCCGAGGCGCAAGCCGCCGGCGCGGCGCACGTCGGCGCAGCCCGGTACCCGATGGCTCAAGCGAGAGAGTACCTCATCCTTGCTGAGGATGAGCTATCGGACCGCGACTTCGCGGCGGCGGAAGCGGCGGCCGGGATCGCCATGAAGGCCGCAGAGGAAGCCAAGACGATTGCGCATCGCGGAAAATAAGCTGATAGCCGACAGCGATATGCTGACAACTGCCTCAAAGGGAGGGAACTCGAAGATGAACGGAAGTCCGAAGGGGAGTCAGGCACTCCGGCTCGCGCTTATCGTTGCATCGGTGGCTCTGATGATTGCCGGGTGTGCGACCACCGCGTCGTATCGCCCTGAGATCGACAGCATGAAGGCTGCTCTCGTCGAGGCAAAGGCCGCGGGCGCCGAGACGCGCGCGCCTGAGGAGTACGCCGCCGCAGAAGCCTGCCTGGATTGGATGACTCACGAGGCCACGGAATTCAACCCATTTGCAGATCCCGACGCCCGCATACGCGGTAAGTGCCAAGCCGCCTTTGTCGCGTTGAGGGAGAAGATGGCTGCCGCCCCGGTGACGCCGCAGCCGGAGACCGCTCAGGCGGGAGGGGCAGCACAAGAAAAGGCATCACCCCTGCAGGATATTTTCTTCGATTTCGACAAATCGTCGATTCGGGCGGATATGAAAAAGAGCCTTGCCAAGAACATGCGATGGTTAAAGGCAAATCCGACGGCTTCGATCATCATCGAGGGCCACTGCGATGAACGCGGAACCGTAGAGTATAACCAGGGGCTGGGCCAGCGGCGCGCCGCGTCGGTAAAGAAGTACCTGGTGGCCGCCGGGATCGGCGCCAAGAGGATCAAGGTCGTCAGTTATGGGAAGGAGCGGCCCTTCGTCACAGGCCACGACGAGTCGGCCTGGAAATGGAATCGAAGGGCCCATTTCGTCTTGCAGTAGGGGAGAGGGAAGGCGATCGCCTCTCCGAACTGACCGTTGGTTGGTGTATCAAGAGTCGGACCGCCCTCTGATGTTCTTCACGAGGTTGCCTCGGAAGTGGTGACGCCGTTTCGCTGCGCCGATCCGCCCCTTCGATCCAATCCCTCTTCCGAGAAACCGCCCTGCCTGACATCGTTCGATAGGGCTACTACCAGTCCAAGACAGGTTGCAGATGCATGAACGGATGATTTACGCGACGTATGATGAAATACAGGCTGAATTCCTCCGCCTGCATCTGCAGCGTCATGGTGTGCCATGCTGGCTCCGTTCTATGCGGGTTGGCGGGTTTCACGGGATTGCTTTCGGCCCGCTTGGGGAGATACGGCTGATGACCTCCACACCGTATGCTGAAAAGGGGAGACGGTTGATCGAGCAGGCTGTTCTGCGCGGATCGCTCTCTCTTGTGCCGGGGAAGGTTGGGCAACCGGAATGACGATTGAAGTCGAAAAGCTTCGCACCTTGCAGGAGTTGGTTGGCATCGTCCGGCAACGCCGGGCAATGGGAGAGCGGGCAGTTTTTACGAATGGCTGTTTCGATTTGCTGCACCGGGGCCATACCCGCTTGTTGCAGCAGGCGCGGGCGCTGGGCGACCTGCTGATCGTCGGCCTGAACAGTGATGCATCCGTTCGACTGCTCAAGGGCCCGTTCCGACCTGTGCTGTTACAGGATGAGCGGGCAGAGCTGCTCTCGGCCCTGGCCTCAGTCGACTACGTGGTGATCTTCGAGGAGGCGGACCCTGGCCGTATCATCGCAGCGCTTGAGCCCGATGTGTTGGTCAAGGGCGCCGACTGGACGAAGGAAGAGGTTGTCGGTCGGGAGATCGTAGAGAGGCGTGGCGGGCGGGTCGTCACGATTCCGTTGGTGGAGGGCTGTTCCACAAGCCGTATCGTGCGTCGTATCATGGAGATGGCGCCTCCGCAACACGCTGAAGGCTAAGGGCTGAGGGCTGACCTTATGGTGATACGCTCGATGGAGCCGTCGGAAGAGCACCTGATCCCGGAGATTGCCGAGATCGCGACCCGACTTGACAGCGGGGTCGACGCGCTGTATCTCACCGGTCTCTTCGGGGCCTCGAAGGCGTTGATTCTCTCCCAGATCGCTCGCAGGGCGAGGCGTCCCCTTGTAGTGTTGACCTCCTCGTCCGCCACAGCCGAGTTGCTGGCAAAGGATCTGCATGTCTTCTTCGGCGGTTCGGTGGGCTTCTTACCCGAACGTGATGAGGACTCTGAGGCCAGGTATCAGCGGATTGCCTGCCTGGCGGGTCTCGCGACTAAGGAGCTCCATCTCACGGTTGTCTCTCTCCGAGCGGCCCTCGAACGCCTCTCCCCCCCATCAGCCCTCCTGGGAGCCGTCTTCACGCTGTGCGTCGGACGACTGATCGCGCGGGACGAACTGCTCGGCGCCCTCGAGATAGGTGGTTACCGTCGAGTCCATCAGGTGACGGACCGCGGTGAATACAGCCTGCGCGGCAATCTCCTCGACCTGTTCCCCCTCACACCCGGCCTGAGCCGTGTCGAGGCGCCGGATCTTCCCGTTCGCGCCGAGTTCTTCGGCGACGAGGTACTCGAGCTCCGCGCATTCGATCCGGTCACCCAACGCTCGATCCGCGCTGTCGAGCAGGTGACGGTCCTGCCTGTTGTAGAAGTGCCATTGGCCGGTGAAGCGCACCGGCAGGCCCTGGAGGAGTCAGCCGACCTGCTGCAGTACGTGACGCCCGACGCCCTGTGGGTCTTGGTAGATCCGGCAGGACTCCAGGCCGCTGCGCGCGATACCGCGCTTCCCACCTCACTTCTGGACTGGAGTGATGTTGAACAGAGGCTTTCTCTGAGGCCGCGTATCTTCCTGGAGGAGTTCTTACCACCTAATCGCCTTGCGGAAGAGGCGACGATCGGTTTTCAGGTGCGCACCATCCCGGCCTACCGTGGACGCATGACGGAGGTCATACGCGACCTCGAAGGGTGGCGTCGGCAGGGCCGAAGGATCCACCTGGTCTGCAGGAGTGACGCCCAGGGTCGGCGCTTGGCTGAGGTGCTCAGGGAGCATGACGTCGCGGCCTCTGTGGGGCCAGAGATGGCGTCGCCAGGTGAGATCGCCGTTCTGTCGCGCGAGCTCAGCAGCGGCTTCCACCTGGATGAAGCGTCACTGACCTATATCACCGAGGCCGAGATCTTTGGGACTCGGCATATTCCGCCCCGCCGCTCACGACCGAAGGAGGTCTCCCCCCTCGGCTCCTACCAGGACCTGGCTTACGGCGATTTTGTTGTCCACGAGGATCACGGGATCGGCGTCTACAAAGGGCTGCGACAGCTCACTGTGGGCGGGACGGAGGGTGACTACGTGCTCATCGTCTATGCCGATCACGCCAAGCTCTATGTACCGACCGGCAAACTCCACCTGATCCATCGGTATGCGGGCGCCGATGGCAGTCCGCCGGCCCTCGACCGGTTGGGGAGCGCCTCCTGGGCCAAGGCGAAAGAGCGGGTCAAGGCGTCCGTCCGCGAGATGGCCCAGGAGTTGCTCGCGTTGTATGCGGCCAGGCAGGTGATCAAGGGGCATGCCCTCCCTCCTGATACGCCGTGGCAGCGGGAATTCGAGGCCGGATTCCCGTACGAGGAAACTCCGGACCAACTCCAGGCGATCGCCGACGTCAAGGCCGATATGGAGCGAGAGAAGCCGATGGACCGCCTGATCTGCGGTGACGTCGGGTACGGCAAGACCGAGGTGGCGATGCGGGTTGCCTTCAAGACGGTCATGGGTGGGAAGCAGGTGGCGGTCTTGGTTCCGACTACTGTCCTCGCCCTGCAGCATGCTCAGACGTTTTCCGAGCGGTTCGGCGGCTTCCCGGTCAAGGTTGAGATGCTCTCGCGCTTCCGCAGCCGCAAGGAGCAGGGCGAGGTGTTGCGTGGCGTTCGTGACGGCACCGTCGACATTGTCATCGGTACCCACCGCCTGCTCCAGAAGGATGTCCACTTTCGGGACTTGGGGCTGCTTGTGGTAGATGAGGAGCATCGCTTCGGTGTGGCGGCCAAGGAGCGCCTGAAGCAGCTCCGGCGACAGGTCGATGTTCTGACGCTCACCGCCACGCCGATTCCGCGGACCCTCCATATGTCGATGTTGGGGGTCAGGGATATCAGCACCATCGAGACGCCGCCGGAGAACCGTCTCTCGATCAAGACGACCGTAGCCCGGTTCGACCCGGCCCTCATCAAGGAGGCGATCGAGCACGAGCTGGACAGAGGGGGACAGGTCTTCTTCGTGCATAATCGCGTGGAGAGCATCCAGCGCGTGGCGCGTCTGATCAAGCGTTTGGTCCCCGAGGCGAGGCTGGCGGTGGCGCACGGTGAGTTGCCGGAAGAGCGCCTGGAACGGATCATGTGCGACTTCTACGACGGCAAGTGTAATGTCCTGCTGTGCACCACGATCATCGAATCCGGCCTGGATGTGGGCGCCGCCAACACCATCATCATCGATCGGGCCGATGCCTTGGGCCTCGCGCAGCTCTATCAGCTTCGCGGGCGGGTCGGTCGGGACAAGCATCGAGCGTACGCCTACCTCCTGGTGCCGAAGGATGCTGCGCTTACCGAGGTAGCAAAGCGGAGGCTCCAGGTCATCGCGGAACTGACCGAACTCGGCTCCGGATTCAAGGTGGCGGCGAGGGACCTGGAGATCAGGGGCGCGGGCAACCTCCTGGGACCTGAGCAACACGGCCAGATCGCCGCCGTGGGAATTGATCTGTACTGCCGACTGATCGAGTCAACGGTCAAGGAGTTGAAGGGTGAAGCGGTGGCAGAACCTGTCGAGCCTTCCGTCAGGCTGGAGGCGGAGGGATATCTGCCGGAGGGCTACGTTGAGGATCCTAACGTTCGGCTCCAGCTCTATAAACGGTTGGCCGCACTCTCTGTGCCGCAGGAGGTCGCTGCCTTTCGGGAGGAACTGGTCGATCGCTTTGGCGAGCCTCCCCATGAGACAGAACGGCTGCTGGCTGCAGTGGCGCTCAGGATTCTGGCCCGGACGCTCCACATCCGTGAGGTTGATGCTGCAGGCAAGACGCTCCGTATCGTGTTTAGTGAGTCGCCACCCCTTGCGCCGGACAAGGTGGCGGCCCTGCTTCGTGAAGAGGGCGGCCGGTTGCGCTACATCCCTAAAGACACAACACGGGCGGGGTACGATGAACTGGAATACCGGGTGGATGGGGGCGACAAGATCGCTACCGCTCAGACTCTGTTGTCGCGACTTCAGGCGTGCATGTGAACAGTCCGCTCCTGTCCTTCCGGCGTGCCAGGTTCGCTGGGCTGGCTATCCTGCTCAGCATCCTCATAGTCCAGAGTTCCGAGGCAGTCATCCTCGATCGCATCGTCGCCGTGGTCAACGATGACGTGATCACGCTGACCGAGGTGCAGGAGGAAGGGCTCCAGGCTATCCGAAGGATCATACGGGAAACGCTGGGGGTGGAGCGAGAGCGGGAGCTTCGCAGCACGGAACGCCAGATCCTGGATGAGCTGATTCTTAGGAGGCTGCAACTCCAGGAGGCGAAGAAGGAGAAGACCGAGGCGACCCCTACGGAGATTCAGTCTGCCATTGAGGAATTGAAGAAGCGCAACGGATTGACCAGCGACGAGGATCTGAAGGCTGCGCTGTCCAGAGAACTACTCAGCGAGGAGCAGTTTCGGAAGGGGATTGCCGAACAGGTGATACTGACCAAACTGGTGGCGAGGCAGGTGCGGTCCAAGGTCGTGGTCCTTGATGAGGAGGTCCAGCAATATTACGAGCAACAGCAGAACCAATTCAGGGAGATCCCCCAATTCAAGATTCGCCATCTTCTTGTGGCCGTACCGCCGCAGGCGACGCCCAGCGAGGTATCGCGCGCCAAGAGCCGGATTGAGGAGGCGCAGGCGCTCCTGAAAACAGGGACCGATTTCTCCACGGTTGCCAAGCAATACTCGGAAGGGCCGCTCGCGACATCCGGTGGTGAGGTCTGGACGATGAAGCGCGGGGAGATGGCGCCGGAGTTGGAGCAGGCGGCCCTCGCCCTGCCGATCGGACAGCCCAGCGACATCATCACGACTCCGGCCGGTTTCCACCTCATTGTCGTCGAGGAGCGGGTTCCCGGTCGAACCTTACCGCTCGATCAGGTGAAGGAGCGCCTCCGCGCCATCCTGTTTGATCAGAAGACTGAGGCCAAATTCAAGGAATGGATCGAAGGTCTCAAGACCAAGGCCCACGTCGAAATGAAGTTATAGCAGTCAGCCATCAGCGTTCAGCCTTCAGCTTCAAGCTGACGACTGATCGCTGAAAGCTAGTTCCCCTGTTTGGCTGCCTTCTTGAGCCGTCGCTTGAGCAGAAGGCGCTTCGCCGTACTCAGATGGTCGATGAACAGGACACCATCCAAGTGATCGATCTCATGCTGCAGGATACGCGCCAGCAGGTCAGCCTCCTCCAGAATGATCTCCTTCTCATTTCGATCATATGCCTTCACGACCACCT
>JAGWRQ010000029.1 GCA_028869615.1 Candidatus Methylomirabilota bacterium
AGGCGACCCGTGTCCACATCGGCGGAAGGACCGATCCCACTACACCCAGCAGAACTAATACGGCTGTCACGATTGCTCGCATGGTAACTTCCTCCTTTTCAAAAGGTCTCTGCGGTTTCATCAATCCATTGTTCACTGCAACAACCCAAAGCCCGATTTCAACATCCGTGTACTGTGACACCGAGCACCGGAACAAGGTTTAGCGCGAGCGGACCGGGCCGCCGAACGCCTCAGCGGCCTCATGATAGAGGGCCTCGGGGCACTCCTGATAACGTTGGGACAAATGAAAGATCACTAACTCCTTCACGTCGGCCTCGCGGGCAAGCAGTCCAGCCTGCCGCGCGGTCAGGTGGTGCCGCTCGGTCGCGCAATCCCGATCCTGCTCCAGATACATCGCCTCGCAAAACAAGATATCCGCATCCTGCGCCAGGGTGACGATCTTCCGCCGATTCTCGTCGGAGTACAATGTGTCCGTGACATAGACCAGCTTCTGACCGCTCGTGATGGTCACGATCTTGTCTCTCAGGTCGCTGAGCAGCAACTCCCGAAATGTCTCACCGGTCTCATCCCCGCATGGGGCTCGGACTATCGTATCGTCCGGCGCGCCCGCACGGACCATCCGCTTGAATTCGGTCAGCCAGGGCCCGGTCGCAAGACCGAGGCGCTTCAGCCGTTCGGGGTCGATATTGATCCGTTCCACTTCGGCCAGCGCAAAGGCAAGACACGGGATCTTGTGATCGAGGTGCACCGCCTCGACCCGAAACAACGGATCGTCGACCAGCACCCCGGTAAAAGGTAAAGACAGCGGGAGATCGACCCGCTCGAAGCGGGCGCCACATGGGAAGCGGGCCGCAACGATCTTGTCCGAACTGACCTCGTAGACATCGAATGTGAGCGTGTACCCCTCGACCAGGTTCCAGATGTAACCAAAGAGCTTCCCTTCGACGTTCGAGATGAAGCCGGGCGGTCCGAAGAGGCGGATCGTGTGGCCGCGACCGAAGACGATCCGCAGCAGGTGATCGAAGCCGATAAAGTGATCGACGTGGGTGTGAGAGACAAAGATGTCGGTGACCTTCAGCAGATCGGCTGGCGGCTGCGTCGTCAGGTCGCCGAGGTCCAGCAGCAGGGCGCGCCGTTCCCACCTGAACCTCACAAAGAGGCCGGGATCGCCGAACACCTCATTGAGGAGCCTTGGCTGAAAGAGATTGGTCATTTCAGCGATACCCACACACCTTCTCAGTCTGCCCCCGGCTTGAGAAGTGTAGTGCGTCCAGGGATGCGTTCAGGCCACCCCAGCGCTACAGCGAAGAGCACGGCCTTCCCTGCAGCATGGGGAGAGAAGAACGCGGTAACATCATCGTCGTAAAAGGTGGTGCCTGTCGCGCCTAAACCCAGGGCGTACGCGCAGAGGTAGATCTTCCCGCCCATGATCCCCGCCTCGAGCTGGGCGGCGCTGTAGCCCCGATTCCCGTAGCGCTCGAGGATCCGCTCCAGATCTGCCAGAAAGAAGACGACAACGCTCGCCTCGATACCCAGCCTCTGCTCAAGGCAGAGGTAGCCCGCCTCGCGTCGAAATGTGCCCTCTTTCAAGAGCTCAAGCGCCTGCTTAGACGGCGAGAAGTAGAACGCCCCGGCAGGGAGATCCTCAACGGCGTTGACGACGAGATAGGTGTCCAGCAAAGTGGTTCCTGGTCCTCCCAGAAAGTCTACCGGGATCCCGCGGCCGGATCGCTCGAGGATCGTGGAAAGTTGTTGGAATGAGATCGCCTTCTGGGCAAACTGACGCGTTGAACCCCTGCGGAGAATGATCTCGCCGAGGGTTCGGTCGGGAAGCCGCTCGCACTCAATGGGAGTGAGAGGAAAACATTTCTCGCCAGAGGGCGGCGCAGGTCTTGGAGCAAAGGTCGATCTCCATTCGCGAACCTCCTCTTCGCTCAGCAGCATGGAAGCTGCGCGAATCTGTACGATCAGTGGATAGTCCACCTCTCGTTTTGAGAGCGGGACAATTTCGGGCGCAATCGGCGGAACCTCCGGCGGCTCCGGAGCAGACGAATTTACCCCGATCGGGACAAGGCAGAGACTCGCCTCGCGTTCGCTGTCCAGTCCAAGGAGGCGGTCCACGCGGGCATCAATAAAACCTGTCACGACCCGGGATACAAGCTGCGCGGAAACGGCCGTGATCAGCAAATTAGCCAGAGTCGCGCCCGCGTCCCAGTAGAAGTGTCGGTAGGCCCTTGCCTGGTACTTCCAGGCGTTCCGCCAGAAGATGGCCGTCAACACCAGAATGACAGGAGCGCCTGCAATCGATGCTTCGCCGGCCGTCGCGCGAACCAACTCCCCTCGGAAATCGCCCTCCCGCAACCGGCGAAGGGTGAAGTCGGCCGGGCAGAAGTGATAGACCCCGGCGGGCAACCCCGGCAGATCACCACAGACGGCGTAGATCTCGATCGCGTAGAGCGCGCCGATACAGGAGGTCGCACGAGCGTGCTGCGGCTCGTCCCCTAGGTAGACCTTCTTCTTGGTCAGCCCTGCGCAAAAGGACAGGAGTTGCGCCAGCCCGGCCAAGTCGAGGATGCTCGTCCCAATCGACGGGAAGGTCCCGACGGCCTCGAGCGCCTTTGCGGCCGGCGGTATTACATCGCGCGGAAGAGGGACGACCGGCAGTCTCGGGTACACCTTATACGGGCGAGGCTTGTTGGCCCAGTCAAGGAAATGGCCCCCTAAGCGGACACTCCAGTAGGAGTGTTTAGTTGCCGCATGGTAGTTGCGGGCCTCTTCGACGTCGCGATTGCTGATCGGGCACAAGGCGCTCGCGTCCCCTTTTTCGTATCGATCCCCGGCTACCGAATCGTCAGCCGGCCAAATGGAAGCAGACCAGTTTCAACTCCGTCATCTCCTCCACGGCGTAGCGCGGGCCTTCCTTGCCAAAGCCGCTCTCTTTCAGTCCCCCATACGGCATCAGGTCAGCGCGCCATTGAGGACCCCAGTTGATCATCAGGTTGCCCGCCTCAACCTCGCGCGTGAACCGCATCGCCCACTCCAGGTTTTCGGTGAAGATGCCGGCCGCCAGGCCGTAGACCGAGTGGTTGGCGAGCGCGATCGCCTCGTCGATCGTGTCGAATCGCGTGACCGCGACAGCCGGTCCGAACAGCTCGTCGCAGAAGATCCGCATGTCGGACTTGACGTCTGCAACGACCGTGGGGGCGTAGATCGCTCCCAGACGCTCCCCGCCCGCCACGACCCGCGCGCCGCTCGCAACCGCCTCGCGCACCCACTCCCCGACCCGGATGGCATCCCGCTCGCGGATCATCGGGCCTACCTTGGTCTTCGCATCCAGGGGGTTGCCGGTCACGAGCGCCTCCACCTTCGGTTTCAGCGCATCCAAAAAATCGCCGTAGACCTGCCCGCTGGTCAAGACCCGTTGCGTCGAGATGCAGACCTGCCCGGCATTCGTGTAGCCGGTCGCCGCCACGGCGGCAGCAACCTTCTCGAGATCGGCATCGGGCATGATGATGACGGGTGAGTTGCTGCCGAGTTCCATCGTGACCTTCTTGATCCCCGCCATCCGACAGATCCGCTCGCCGACGTCGCGGCTCCCCGTAAAGGTGATCTTGCGGACCCGCCGATCACTGCACAGCGCGTCGCCGATCTCCGCTCCAAGGCCGGTTAGACAGGCGATTGCCTCAGCCGGCATACCCGCCTCCAGCAGCACCTCCGTCAGCTTCAACGCTGAGAGCGGGGTGTCTGTGGCCGGCTTGATGACGACCGCGTTGCCTGCAGCCAAGGCGGGTCCGACCTTATGGCACACCAGGTTCAGCGGGAAGTTGAAGGGACTGATGGCAACCACGACCCCGCACGGCACGCGCAGCGTAAACCCGAACTTACCGGAGCCGCCAGGGGCCCCATCAAAGGGGACGGTCTCGCCATGGAGGCGCTTGGCCTCCTCGCCGGACAAGGTCAGGGTCTGTACGGCCCGGCTCACCTCAAAGCGCGACTCAGCCAGGCTCTTGCCCTCTTCGAGGGTGATGGTTTCAGCGAACTCCTCGCTCCGCGCCTCAATCAGCTCCGCCGCCGATTTTAGGATTCGATAGCGGTCGTAGCCGGGCAGCGCCGCCATCGCCCGTGCGCCACTCACTGCGCTCTCCAGGGCCTTTTCGACATCCGCCGATTCCGCGCATGGTACGGTATCGACCACCTTTCCATCGTACGGGTTCAGAACGTCGATCTTCTTGTCTCTGTCGATCCACTGGCCGGCTACATACATACGCATCGCCATGTTCCTCCTCGAGCCGCCGTGCTTCGGTGATCACGAGATCGGATACGCGCCCTATAGATTGGCCTACTTCATATTGTAACAGGAGTCGGGCATTACGAATCTGGTGATGAGTCAAAAACAGAAGAAAGGTTGAGGCGGCTGGAGAGGATTTAACGCGCTAGGCCTGTATTGCGTAGGATTCACGTAACAGGAAGATAGGTCGCTAACCCCTCCTACCCGCCCCTGGTATGCATTTCAAGATGGGGGTCGTATCTGAGTCCCTCGACCGAGACCAACACATCTCTAAACCGAAGCTCTTTCCGCTCTTCGGCGCCGCGATCACTTCTCCCGGTCCATCCGGCAACGATGAGGGAGATCAGTTCCGCTTTCGAGGCTCCGACTCGTAGCGGCGTCCGCAGATCAAACCCGCATTGAGCGTAGAGGCACAAGTACCATGTCCCATCGGCGGTGAGCCGACTCCTGTCGCAGGTGCGGCAGAACGGCGTGGTTGCGGACGCGACGATGCCGAACACCGTGCCATCCGGCAGGACAAACCGATCGGCAGGCGCCCAGCCCACCTGAGCGATCGGCTCAATGTGGCCGTACTGTCGCGCGAGCACCTGAAGGATCTCCTCTCTGGAGAAGACCCTGTCTATCGACCAATGGGTCGCCCCGCCCACGTCCATGTACTCGATAAAGCGAACTTCGGCGTTGATCTGCTTGCCGAACTCCAGCAGATCAACGAGTTCGTCGTCGTTGACCCCCCGCATGACGACGCTATCAATCTTCACTCCCGTGAAGCCGACCTGTTGAGCCGCCTTGATCCCATTCAGCACCTTTTCGTGGGAGTCTTTTCTTGTCAATGCCCTGAAGCGATCGGAGCGAAGGGTGTCCAGGCTGACCGTCACGCGGTGCAGGCCGGCGTCATACAGCGCCTGCGCAGCCTCAGCCAACAGGACCCCGTTTGTCGTGATAGCAAGGTCCTCGATCCGCGGGTTGCGCGCAATCATCCTGACCAAGGCTGCAAGATCCCTGCGGACGAGCGGCTCGCCCCCCGTGAGGCGGACTTTGTCGACACCAAGCTCTGCGAAGATATCCACCAAACCGCTCGCTTCCTCCAAGGTCAGGATCTCCTTGCGCGGAAGCCAGACATATTCCTCCTCGGGCATACAGTACTGGCAGCGCAGATTGCACCTGTCGGTGACCGACAGGCGCAGACTGCGAAGCGGCCTGCTCAATAGGTCAAGAAACATCTGTCAAGCCTTTCAGGACTCTACTTCGATATCTGAGCCGTTTACGCGACTTCGACAGCCGGAGCGATCTTGGATCTCGGATCCACGTCTCGGTCCCCAAGATCCAAGATCACCCCTACTGTGCCGAACCGCTGATCTCGCAGGTTAGTGCTTCGGGGGATACTTCTTGTAATAGAGATTGGCAACGCTCCCCTCTTCTTCCTTCTGGGCTTCCCACGCAGCCCGCTGGACCGCCACCGGAAGGGTATGTCCATCCTTGCACGCATCGGCGTTCATCTGGGTGAAATGTTGCCACTGCTCCGGCACCTGGCTCGCTTCGAAGATCGCGGCCACCGGGCACTCCGGCTCGCAGGCGGCGCAATCGATGCACTCCTCCGGGTGAATAAAAAGCAGCTCCTCGCCCTCGTAGAAGCACTCCACCGGGCAGACATCTACACATGCATGGTCTTTGGTGCCGATACACGGCTCGGCTACAACGTACGCCATTGTTTTTCTCCTCGCTGACTAAGTGGTTTTGGTTGACTGAAGTTCTGATACACGCGCGAACCCTCTACTACAGAAAGCCAAGCTGAAGCTTGGCGGCTTCGGACAGCTTCGACGGATCCCATGGGGGATCCCAGACCACCTCGACCTGGGCATCCACCACGCCAGGAACGCACCGCACCTTCATCTCGACTCCCGCCGGCAGCTCCGCTGCGGCCGGACAATGCGGCGACGTAAGGGTCATCACCACCCTGGCCAGACCCGAGGGCTCCACCTTGACCTCATAGATCAGTCCCAGATCGTAGATGTTGACAGGGATCTCGGGATCATAACAAGTACGCAGGGCCTCAATGACCTCTGCCTCGATCTCACTCGTATTCATAGATAATCAGCTCTCAGCGGTCAGCCGTCAGCTCATACAAGAACGCTGAGCGCTGCCCTTGTTGGCCTTGCTCCGAAACATCCTATTCCGTCGAGGTGATCTGCCCTCTCCCCTCCAGCGCGGCACGCAAGGTATGCCAAGGCAAGGTCGCGCACTTGACCCGAACCGGGAACTCTCGCACGCCCGCAAAGGCGGCCAGCTTCCCAACTACGAGTGGATCAGATGCGACGCTCAGATCGGCCGTGACCATTCTATGGAAGGTCTCGAAAAGGCCCTCAGCTTCTGCTGTAGTCTTTCCTTTCACAATTGCAGTCATCATTGACGCAGAGGCTTTTGAAATCGCACAGCCCGAGCCCTGAAAGGCGATGTCCTTGATCACATGATCTTCGACAAGCAGGTACACCGTGATCTGGTCGCCACACAGCGGATTGTACCCGTCCGCTGCGCGGTTCGCGCCTTCCAGCTTCTGGAAATTTCGCGGCCGCTTATTATGGTCAAGGATGACCTCCTGGTAAAGTTCGCGTAGGTCCGACATCAGCCAAACAATTCGGTGACCTTGTGGATCGCCTGTACCAGCGCGTCGATCTCGTCTCGCGTATTGTAGAAAGCCAGCGACGCCCTGGCGGTGGCCGGCACGCCGAACCGCTTCAGCACCGGCTGGGCACAGTGATGACCGGTCCGGATCGCAATCCCCTCTTGATCCAGGATCGTGCCGATGTCGTGCGCATGGACACCGTCAAGGACAAAGGACAGGATACTCGCCTTCTCTTTGGCGGTCCCGATGATCCGCAGGCCAGGGATGACGGAGATGGCGTCCGTCGCGTACGCCAGCAACTCGCCCTCGTAGGCAGCGATCCGGTCCAGCCCCAGGCTGCTCACGTAATCGACCGCCGCGCCAAGCCCAATGGCGCCTGCGATGTGGGGTGTCCCAGCCTCGAACTTTAACGGCGCTTCGTTGTAGATCGTCTTCTCGAACGTGACGGAGAGGATCATGTCGCCCCCGCCCTGGTATGGCGGCATGACGTCAAGGTGGTCAGCCTTGCCGAACACGACACCGATGCCGGTAGGACCAAACAGCTTGTGGCCGGAGCACACATAGAAGTCGCAGTCCAGCGCTTGCACATCTACCGACAGGTGAGGCGCGGCCTGGGCCCCATCGATCAGGACGGGAACACCTCGCTCGTGCGCCATCTCAATCACCTGTTTCACCGGGTTGATCGTGCCAAGGGCATTTGAGACGTGCACGATCGACACCAGCCGCGTTCTTTCACTGAACAGCCGCTCGTATTCGTCGAGTCGCAACTCGCCCTCGTCGTTGATCGGTGCGACCCGCAGGACCGCGCCGGTTTCCTGGCACACGATCTGCCATGGGACGATATTCGAGTGATGCTCCATCTCGGAGATGAGGATCTCGTCCCCCACCGAAAGAAGTGGCCTGGCAAAGCTGTGGGCCACCAGATTGATCCCCTCCGTAGCGCCGCGAACGAAGATGATCTCGCGCGCATCCCTCGCGTTGAGAAAGCGCGCCACCTTAGCCCTGGCACCCTCAAAGGCCTCCGTGGCCCGCTCACTCAAGAGGTGGACCCCCCGGTGCACATTCGAGTTTTCAGCCAGGTAATACTGCTCGATCGTCTCGATGACAGATTTCGGCTTCTGACTCGTGGCTGCGTTGTCAAGGTACACCAGCGGCCTGCCGCGGATCTGCTGCCGCAAAACTGGAAAATCCTCCCGGATGCGCTCCACGTCAAATGTCATGCGTTCCTCAGGCAACGTAACCGATGCGGCCATCC
This sequence comes from Candidatus Methylomirabilota bacterium, assembly GCA_028869615.1. GTDB lineage: Bacteria > Methylomirabilota > Methylomirabilia > Methylomirabilales > Methylomirabilaceae > Methylomirabilis. The sequence goes on from JAGWRQ010000029.1 coordinate 8,164, forward strand.
CCGTCACTGCTCTCATGATCTCTCCTCAGGCGTTGAGCCGTTGCCGAGCCGCGTGAGCAGGAGCGCTTCGAGCCTGGATCGGACCGGCTTAATCGTGATCCGGCTGAGCAGTTCGCTCGCAAACGCATAGGTCAGCAAACTCTCAGCAGCCCCACGATCAACGCCGCGAGAACGCAGATAGAACATCGCTTCCTGATCATGCTGGCCGATGGTCGTGCCATGCGTGCATTTTACGTCATTGTTGAAGATCTCTAACTGCGGCTTGCTGTCGATAACGGCGTCCTCGGAGAGCAGGAGGTTCTTGTTGACCTGCTTGGCGTCGGTTTTCTGGGCGGCCTTATGAACGACGATCTTGCCGTTGAAAACCCCCCTCGACTTCCCATCGAGGATACCCTTATAGAGCTGACGGCTGTTGCAATGTGGCTGGACATGATCGATCCGCGTGTGATTATCCACGTGCTGCCGACCCGTCACCATATAGAGGCCATTGAGGGTGCACTCAGCGCCTTCCCCCTCGAGCGCCACGTCCAGATTGTTCCGAACGAGGGCGCCGCCGAGATCAATAGCGTAGGACGAGAACGTGCTGTCGCGGCCAAGCTGTGCCTGCACCGTTGCCACGTGGAAGGCCTCCTCGCTTTCCCGCTGCACCTTATAATAGTCGATCATCGCATTCTCACCGCCGACGATCTCGGTAACCGCATTGGTACAATAGACTTCGTTTCTCAAACCAACATAGCTCTCGACAATCCGAGCCTGGCTATGAGATCCGACTACGATCAGGTTCCGCGGATACGACACTGTGGCGAAACCGCTCTCATCGTCAACCGACCTGAACCGCGCCGAGGAGACGAACAGCAGGTGGATGGGCGCCTCAACGATTGTGTCCTTTGGGATGGATACGAACGCTCCATCCTCCATGAAGGCTGTGTTGAGGGCCACAAACGCCTGATCGTGGTAACTGGCGTACTGAGCCAGGTGCGCCTCGACCGATGCCGGGTTGCAGGCAAGTACCGTTGCCAGGCTGCTCACCACGATACCTTCCGGAAGCTTCTCAAGCGACGAAAGATCGGACGAGTAATGGCCGTTCACGAAGACGAGTTGGGCGCACGCCACCTCCTCGAGGGTAAAGGGCTCGAGGGGTTCGACCGGCAGCATCCCCCAGGCCTGTCCAGCACGCCTGAACGGGGTCTTGGCAATCGGGGCGACGTTGGTATACTTCCACTCTTCGAGTCGGGTCGTGGGAAACCCCAGTTCGACGAACCGGCCGAACGCCGCTGTGCGAATCTGGTTAATCCACTGGGGTCGCCCGTCCCCGCTGTCCCTCTCAATCCGCTCGAAGTCTACGCGATAGCTGTCCAGCTCTTCTGCGACTTGAAGCATCACGCCGCTACTGCCTCCTACACAATCGTCTGCTGGGCGAGATCGACTTCCGCTCTGATCCAGTCATACCCTTTCGCCTCGAGTTCGAGGGCCAGCGCCTGCCCCCCTGACTTGACGATCCGCCCCTCAAAGAGCACGTGGACGAAGTCGGGAGTCACGTAGTTCAGCAACCGCTGGTAATGGGTAATCAGGATCATCGCACGGTCCGGGCTCCTGAGCGCATCGATGCCGTTCGCCACGATCCTCAAGGCATCGATGTCCAGGCCGGAATCGGTCTCGTCCAGGATCGCCAGCTTGGGTTCGAGCACGGCCATCTGGAAGATCTCGTTCCGCTTCTTCTCCCCGCCGGAGAAGCCTTCGTTGAGCGGACGATTCAAGAGATCCTGGTCCAGCTCGACAAGCTTCATCTTTTCCTTGATCAGGTTGAGGAAGTCGATAGCATCCAGCTCTTCGAGGCCGCGGTGCTTTCTTGTGGCATTCACTGCCGCCTTCAGGAAGTAGCTGGTGCTCACCCCGGGAATCTCCACCGGATATTGAAAGGCCAGGAAGACCCCCTCGCGAGCGCGCTCTTCCGGAGGCATCCGGAGCAGGTCCTTCCCCTCGTACACCACCTCGCCGGCCGTGACCTTGTACGTGTCCCGACCGGCAAGCAGATGGGCCAGGGTGCTCTTACCCGAGCCGTTCGGACCCATGACGGCGTGGACTTCGCCTGCCTTGACCACAAGATCGATGCCACGCAGGATCTCGTTGTCGCCGACTTGCGCGTGCAGGTTCTTAATTGTGAGCATGCCTGATCCCCGAATTATCCAACGCTCCCCTCGAGGCTCACGCCCAGCAGCTTCTGGGCCTCCACGGCGAACTCCATCGGCAGTTCACGCAAGACTGTCTTACAGAAGCCGTTGACGATCAGATTGACGGCATCCTCGGCCGAGATCCCGCGCTGCTTGCAGTAAAAGAGTTGATCCTCGCCGATCTTCGAGGTCGAGGCCTCGTGCTCGAGTTGCGAGGAGTCGTTGTTCACCTCCAGGTAGGGAAACGTATGGGCGCCGCACTGATCGCCGAGCAGCAACGAGTCGCACTGCGAGTAGTTTCGGGCGCCGGTCGCCCCTTTCATGATCTTGACCAGTCCCCGGTAGCTGTTCTGCCCGTGGCCGGCGGAGATTCCCTTCGAAATGATGGTGCTCCTGGTGCGCTTGCCGAGATGGATCATCTTGGTGCCGGTGTCCGCCTGCTGGTAGTGGTTGGTCAGCGCGACCGAGTAGAACTCCCCGGTCGAATCGTCGCCCTGCAGGATGCAGCCCGGGTATTTCCAGGTGATCGCCGAGCCGGTCTCCACCTGCGTCCAGGAGATCTTGGCGCGCTTCCCCAGGCACTTGCCCCGCTTGGTGACAAAGTTGTAGATGCCGCCCTTGCCCTCCTTATCGCCCGGATACCAGTTCTGGACCGTCGAGTACTTGATCTGGGCGTCGTCGTGGGCGATCAGCTCCACGACCGCCGCGTGCAACTGGTTCACGTCCCGCATCGGGGCGGTGCACCCTTCCAGGTAGCTCACATAGGCCCCTTCATCAGCGATGATCAGGGTCCGCTCGAACTGGCCCGTCTCGGCGGCGTTGATCCGGAAGTAGGTCGAAAGCTCCATCGGGCAGCGTACGCCTTTCGGGATATAGCAGAACGACCCGTCGCTGAAGACGGCGGAGTTCAGCGAGGCGAAGAAGTTATCGGTATGGGGCACGATAGACCCGAGGTACTTCCTGACCAGATCCGGGTGGTTCTGCACCGCCTCGGAGAAGGAGCAGAAGATGATCCCAAGCTCGCCGAGCTTCTCCTTGAACGTCGTAGCAACCGAGACGCTGTCGAAGACCGCATCGACCGCGATGCCGCTGAGCCGCTTTTGCTCCGCCAAAGGGATACCCAGCTTCTCGAATGTCTCCAGCAGCTTCGGATCGACCTCATTGAGGCTCTTGGGCCCATCCATCTGCCGCTTGGGCGCCGCGTAGTACCGGATGGCCTGGTAATCGATAGGTGGATATTTGACGTTAGCCCACTTCGGCTCCGCCTCTGACTTTTCCAGCTTCGCCCAATGCCGGTAGGCTTTCAGGCGCCACTGCAACATCCAGTCTGGCTCATTTTTCTTGGCGGAGATGAGACGGATAATCTCCTCGTTCAGTCCGCGAGGAACAGCCTCTTCCTCAATCTCCGTCACAAACCCGTACTTATATTCCTGGTTAGCCAGGGCCTCGATCGCCTTTGAGCTACTGCTCATGGCCTCTCCTTCGTCCCTTCTTTTTTGCATCTCACGCCACGGAGGTCTGCTCACCGATCCCGGTACTTGGAACGGCCAGCCTTCCAACACATACTACTTAATTTTAGCGCCATCGGCCTCCGTTTTCCATACCTTTTCCGCGTCGCGCCTTACCGCATCACCACCACGGGCGCTGTACGGAGCGGACCGGTAGCCGCATTGGCGATGCTGATCCTGGCGGCCAGCGCACCCGCCACCTCGTGAAAGGCCCTCGCAACAGGCGAGTCAGCCGACTCCATGGCCACGGGCCTTCCCTCGTCGCTACTGCGGCGGATATGCGGATCGAGCGGAATCTCGCCCAGAAACGGGATCTCGGCCTTCTCGCTTGCCGCCTTCGCCCCGCCATGCCCGAAGATCTCATCGCGGTGGCCGCACTGCGAGCAGGCATAGTAGCTCATATTCTCGACGATCCCCAAGATCGGGGTCTTGAGCTTGTTGAACATCAAGATGGCCTTGGAGGCTACCTCCAGCGCCACATCCTGGGGGGTGGAGACGATGACAGCGCCGGTAAGCGGAATCATTTGGCACAGGCTCAGTTGAATATCGCCCGTTCCTGGCGGTAGATCGATCACCAGGTAGTCCAATTCCCCCCACTCGACGTGGCCCAGGAATTCCTGGACCATCTTGTGCAGCATCGGGCCCCGCCAGACCACCGCCTCATTCTTCGGCAGGAAGAACGCCATGGACATGATCTTCACGCCATGCATCAGGGGTGGGATCAGCTTCCCGGCTTCCGTCTGCTGTAGCTCGCCCCCTCCGCCCATGAGCTTGGGAATACACGGGCCGTAGACGTCCGCATCCATGAGCCCGACCCTGGCGCCCGTCCGCATCAGGGCAACGGCCAGGTTCGCCGCCACCGTTGATTTACCGACCCCCCCTTTGCCGCTCGCGACAGCCACCGTGTTGAGCACCCCAGGCAGGTACGACGGTTGAGGCTCGCGGGAGGTGGTGACACGGGAGGTCATAGTGACCTCTACCTGCTCTACACAGGGGAGGGCGGCCACGACCTGCCTGGCGCCCTCTTCCATCTGCTTTCGGACCGGGCAGGCGGGGGTCGTCAGCTCGATAGCGAATCGCACCTTGCCGCCATCAATCTGTACGTCCCTGATGAAGCCAAGCGAGACGATATCGCGATGGAGATCCGGATCTTGGATCTTGGCAAGCGCCTCAAGCACCGCTTGTTCTGTAACCATTTCAGTTCCTTTTGCCCTCTCTCCCACACGTTCACGGTCAGGCGGCTATATCGGCCTGGACCTCTCGCTGAATCCGATCAAGCCAACTGTCCGTGCGATCCCAGTCCGACACCCCTACGCCCGGCAGCCGATCAATGTCAATCGTCGACACGAACTCTCGGACCGTGAAGCCGCAGCGCGAACAGCGCTTATAATAGAACCTATTATTGTCGCCCTCCACCTGTATCGCCCCGATCCGACTCATACGGGCCTGGCAACACCGGCTCGGCATGGGAGGAGATATGATCTTATAAGGATAGCTGTTCCTGGCCTTCTTCTCCGCGGAGTATTCGATAATGCTGACCATCTGACCCCCCTGGGGCAATGGTTCCTCCATCCCACCTCGTGGATCAGAAACGGCTTTGCTTCGTCCGTAGTGACGCAATGTGTAGGAACGATGATATGAATTGCGCATTTTACCACTCCCGCTTTGCGAGATCCCTCTGAAAGAGGGAGCCCATCGACAATCTCCATCACTATGTTGACGTTGAACCGGATACAAATCTGGTCCGTTCTGTCTGCGCCAACCCAGCCAAGAGCGCCTCCATTGCGCCGGCGGAATCAGAGGGCAGCGTGATGTACGATACCCCCTTGTGGGAGACGGCCCGCGCATCCAACTGGGGCCGTGTCGAAACCGCCACAATCGGCAGCGCAGGGGCCAGCTCCTGAATGGCCGCGAGGATCAGGAGACAGTCAAGCCCCCGCGTCTCCAGATCCAGGATCAGGAGATCGGCATCAACAACCTCGGCCACCGCCAGAGCTTCCAGCCCGCACTCACAGACCGTGAGGCGATACCCAGCTTTGCTGAACGCTTTGGACGCCGCGTCCACCAACTCTATACTATTGGAACACAGCATTACATGCATGTTTACCGATCCTTCATCTGGCCTGGTAACACCTTATTAATTAAGCAAAGGCCGTACCAGTCAATTGGGGAAAGCCGACCAGGGAGGGTACCTGCCTAACTATTTATAACTAAAGGAATGGTGTGAATTAAGGAAGGATTATCTTGTCGCGGGAAATCTTCGGTAGGATGGGAATTCTTCCGAGGGGGTCGGAGTTTCTCCGGGGACGCGCTCGTCATCCCCAGCTACGATACCCCTTTCCTCAGCTTTGGGGTGTGTAGCCTCTCCGATGATGGGTGTGGTGCCAGCCGCAGTAGATGCCGAAGTCCAGGTCGGCGCAGTCGAACTGAAACAGCTCCCGCAGGAGCATTTGAAACTTAACCGCCTGGGCAGTCATCATCTTCCGTTCATATCGGTTATTGAACAGCGAACATAGAACTAAGCCGCGCAGCCCCTTGCGCCATGTGATGCAACGCGCACATCGGCGTCGGCTTGGGTGACTGGTTAAGCGGCGTAACCATCATTAATGCAATAGACAACTTAAACGTTCGACAAGTCTTTCAATATCTGACGGATAGACTGCGACCAGAGAGAGGTTGGACTCTTGAGCCAAGAGTATCTTCTCGTCCATTTTCTTCTCGTACTCTGGATCACCTACGAGCCCGAAGTATTCAATGAAGGTCTCGTTTACCTTCCAATCTGCTCGCCGTTTGCCGGTTGGGTTGAGGCTTGGATGCAGTGGGTAGATTGGTTCGCGCTCATGGTCGAGATCGTGAGCGTGTAACCAGTCATCAATTCGCTGTTCGTCTAACGAATGGCATGTGTGTCCATCTTTTGCTAGGCAGCGAATGCCTCTTGCCGTTGCTAGGACACCATCGGGCAAGGCCCCCGTTTCAGCCAGCGCTGTGAACCAGGAGCCGAATTTCTTTTTTGCGTGCTCAATCCCGCCCATTCTGGCGTAAGAGAGCATGACCTTTGCCCACTCGTTGGCTGGAAGCCGCGACGTAAAAGCGTAGTTGATTGCGTTGGCATCAGAGTTGGGTATAAACCCACATGCTTCTGTAAACGCCGGGACTAAACCGCACAGAGCGTTTTTCTTCGGTGCCTCCACGATCCGACACCTGAAGCAACAGGACGTAAAGCCATTTGAGCCGAAGTATATCCAGTCAGGCAAGTCTATTACTCGGAATGGGCTTCCGCACAAGATGCAGATTGTGAGTTTACTGAACTCCTCGAACCAGGCGCGCATCTGGTGATGCACTTGAGGATGGCGTATGGCACGGAACAGGTTTTGCTCGAAGAGATGATCTGTAATGTGGAATATCGCGTCTGACTCGTTGTGCAGGCGCAGTTGATATCCCCACGCTGAGGCGACCAATCTCTGAAAATCCTCTAATCCAATCGTGGACTTGACATACTGGCGCGCGATACGCTCGCGAAGGCTTCTATGAAAAAACCTTT
>JAGWRQ010000219.1 GCA_028869615.1 Candidatus Methylomirabilota bacterium
AGGCTCGACTACCGGACATTTGCCGAAGATGAGATGGTCCTGATCGTGGCGCCCACGCACCCCTGGGCATTCCGGAAGAGCGTGAGGGCAAAGGAACTGCTGGGTCAGCCGTTTCTTATTCGGGAGCGCGGCTCGGGAACGCGCAAGATCATGGAACAGGCCCTGGAGCGGCGCAATCTGCCGATCGGCGCCCTCAAGGTGATCGGGGAGATGGGCAGCAATGAGGCGATCCGACAGGCGGTAAAGGCGGGTGGAGGGATCGCCATCATCTCAAAGCTCGCCGTCGCGAGCGACATCACGTGTGGCACACTTCACACTATCCCCATCGCCGGTTTGAAGCTGACCAGACCGTTCTACCTCATCACCCACCGCCACCGTTCACGCTCGCCGATCTGTAACGCCTTTCTAACATTTATCGGGGCCTCCACCAGTCCTCACGAATCCCATCATCCCTGATTCCCTGCAACGTTCTGGACCGCGCATCTTTGTCTTACTCCTCGCGCGCCTCGTGCTTCTGCAATAGCTCAGCCACCGTAGTATGCCCGTTAGAAGAGGCATACATCCGGGCCGTCCGGCGATTATGGTCCTTCGCCTTCACGTCAGCGCCCTGAGTAAGCAGCCGCTCGACAACCCTGACATGCCCATTCCCAGACGCCTGCATCAGCGCGGTCACACCGCTACTCGTCTTGGCATTCACATCAGCGCCTTGAGTGAGCAACTGCTCTACAATCCCGGCTCGCCCATACTCAGCTGCATAGATCAGCGCGGTCACACCGCTACTCGTCTTGACATTCACATCAGCGCCTTGAGTGAGCAACTGCTCTACAATCCCGGCATACCCGTGCCAGGACGCATGCATCAGGGCTGTTCCGCCATCGTGAACCTTCGCGTTTGCATCAGCGCCTTTATTCAGTAGCAGCTCCACAACCCGGGCATGCTCGTGCCAGGACGCTCGCATCAAGGCAGTCCAGCCTTCGAGATTCCTCGCGTTGGCATCAGCGCCTTTATTCAGCAGCAGCTCCACAACCTCGGCATGCCCTTTCTCGGACGCACGCATTAGGGCTATCCCGCCATCTTCACTCCTCACATGCGCATCGGCGCCTTTATCCAACAGCAGTTCGACAACCGGAGCATGCCCTCTCCAAGACGCATAGATCAAAACCACAAGACCTTTGTTATCTCGCACATGCACATCAGCGCCCTTATTCAGCAGCAGTTCGACAACCGGAGCATGCCCAAGCCAGGACGCATGCATCAGGGCCGTCCAGCCGTCTTTATCTCTCGCGTTCACATCGGCGCCTTCAGCCAGCAGGCGCTTGACTTTTTCAACGTCTCCGGACTTCGACGCCTCGATGAGCCTATCGGCAGGCTTCCCACTACCCTCAAATAATGAGCGAAGGAAACCCATATGCTCTCCCTTCAAGTCTTACCTTACACCCCCAACCTGTCCATCCTGTCCAGCAAGCAGCCGCGGCTGATCCCCTGCCACGACGCCGGATCCGGAACGACCACCCCCACAGCTTGAGACCCAACCGGCAGAACTGGCGAACGTCAAGTGAATAACCTGATCGAGACATTGCCATACGTGAAACCCGGTGTCTGTTCCTCAGCGCAAGCGTCTTCTCTTACTCCTCGCGCGCCCCGTGTCCCTCCAGCAGTTCAGCAACTTGAGAATACCCATGCCACAACGCATACTGCAGAGCCGTCCCGCCATCATTAGCCTTAACGTTCACATCGGCACCGCGATTAATCAGCAGTTCAACAACCTTAGCATGTCCTTTCCCGGACGCATACATCAGGGCCGTTACGCTATTATTATCCCTCACATTTATATCAGCGCCTTTATTGAGCAGCAGATCTACGACTCCGGCATGCCCATTTACAGACGCACGCATCAGGGCCGTCCCGCCGTCTTTATTCGTTGCATTCATATCTGCGCCTTGTTTGAGCAGCAGCTCTGCAATCCCGGTATGTCCTTTCCCGGACGTATACATCAGGGGCGTCCAGCCAAGCTTGTCCTGCGCATTGACATCGGCGCCCTTGTTAATCAGCAGTTCTGCGACCCCGGTATGCCCTTCCGCAGACGTCATGATCAGAACCGTCGCGCCATCACCAGCCCTCGCGTTGACATCAGCACCTTTATTGAGTAGCAGTTCGACAACCCCGGCATGCCCGTTCTCAGACGCATACATCAGGGATGTGAAGCTGTCTTTATCCTTCGCGTTCACGTCGGCGCCCTTATTGAGCAGAGCCTCCGCAATCTCGGTGTGCCCATGCCAGGAGGCGCGTATCAAAGCGGTCAGGTCATTATTGTCCCTCGCGTTCACGTCGGCGCCTTTGGCGAGCATCTGTTCCGCAACCCCGGCATGTCCGTGCCAGGCCGCATGCATCAGGGCTGTCCAACCTTCGCGATCTCTCACATTCGCGTCGGCGCCTTCAGCGAGCAGGCTCCTGACTTTTTCCGCGTCACCGGATTGGGACAGATCGAGAAGCCGTCCGTCAACCTTCCCGCTACCCCCAAATAATGAGCCGAGAAAACCCATATGACCTCCCTTTACCCCAGCCTATCCATCTCGTCCAGCAAGCGGCTGCGGCCGATCCCCCGCGAGGGCGCCGGATCCGAGGCAACCGCTCCAAATCTTGAGATCCTCTATATGGGGCTGACGAGTGTCGAGTAGATAACGCCCCGATGAGACATTGCAATGCGTGACACTTGGCGGCTTTTTCTTAGCCCTTACCCACCCTCTCAAGCAACGCCGCAACGTTAAGATACCCATTCAAATTCGCGCGCATCAGGGCCGTCCCGCCATCAATATCCCGCGCGTTCACGTCTGCGCCTCTATTGAGCAGGAGCTCTGCCGCCCCCGTATGTCCATGCGCAGCGGCCTGTATCAAGGCTGTCCCG
>JAGWRQ010000220.1 GCA_028869615.1 Candidatus Methylomirabilota bacterium
GTCGACACGAGCTTCGCCGGATTCGCAGCAACGACACCCTCCCGGCACAGGTACCGGAAGAATGATCGCAGGGTCGCCAGCTTTCGCGCAATGCTGCTTCTGGCAATCCCCCTTCTATGCAGGTCCGCCACAAAGGCTCTGATCGCCAGGGAGTCGATCTCGACCGGCTTGATCTCCCGGCGCGGGGGATCCCCGTGCTCAGCGTTGCTCACAGCAGGTTCCAACCACGATGACCGGCCAGCCCTGAGAAACGACCGGAACTGCTGCAGGTCGATCGCATAGTTCTTGAGCGTGTGAGGAGAAGCCGCTCGCTCCGCCTGAAGATACACGAGATACGCCTCAATCTGTTCCAGCATCGGCTCAACCTGTTTTTACTCCTGTCCGGTACGATACGAGGAATGAGCGGAAAGATCAAGGCAAAACCGGCTTTCGCGGGTCTGAAGAGTGCCGGATGCTTGCAAAACAATCCATCTGTACAGATGGATTGTTTGTAACGCACCGTCGCCGACATGGCTCTATATACCAGATGGCCCAAGAGAAGTCGATCTTCCTTCTACGCTTACTGAAAGCAGGCCGATCTGGTCATCGCGCACGCGAAAGTCCAAGACTTTCGACACGTGAAGCAAGTACATGGTCTCCAAGCCGAACTCACCACCTGCTTTATCCCCCACAGCAGCGTTTGAACTTCAGGCCGCTGCCGCACGGGCAAGGGTCGTTTCGACCCACCGAGCCTGCTCTGAGCCTGTCGAAGGACTCGGGGCGGCCCCACAGCAGGGCGATCGCCCCGAAGTAGAGCAGCAGTGCAAAGAAGCCCCTGCCCATGAACTCCAGGAAAGCGTAGAGCCAGTCAAACAGGATCATCTTCGTCTTCGAGTAGTCGGTGGAAACCACGATGCCGGCGGCGGTCTTGGCCGGCCAGAGCTTGGTGTACTCGATGTTGACCAGGAAGGAGAGGAACTGGGTCAGGATGAGCAGGGCGAGAGTGCAGGTGAGGACCTTGCCTCGTCTCGTGAGCGACCAGCCAGGCGTCGCGAGCACGAGCGCCATCAGGAGCGCCAGGGGGTAGTCGCCGGAGGTCTCGCGCAGGGGGGTGCGGTTGACGGTAACCTTCTCGAAGGTCTGCTTCAGAATAGGGCGCTCTGCGACGATCCTGGTCCCTTCCACGCGATAGCGGGTGCCGGGGGAGGACTCGATCAAGGGGATCAGGGGGGAGGCGAGGGCGGAGAAGAGGCGGGCGTACACGGGCGCGAGGGCCAGCCAGAGCAGGGCAAGGAGCGCGAAGGAGGCGGCAAAGCGGAGGAGGACACCCCGCCAGCGCCCCCTAAGCGACCGACCGAACCCGGCTAAGCCAGCCGAACCAGCAGGCGGCGACGAGGGCGAGGAAGAGAGCTTGCCAGACATAGAGATGGGCGGCCTGAAAGCCGCCTGGCCAATAGCGCCCCAGGGCGAGCAGGCTCACGACCCGGAGGAGGTTGACGACGTACAGGACGACACCACCGAGCAGGAAGCCGGTCAGCCGCCCACGCATTGGTGCCGGGTAGGCGAAGATGGCGGCCCCGTACAGGCCGATCTCATAGATGGCATTACAGTTATTCTTGATCTCGACCGCAAAGCCGGGAATGCCGACGGAGGCACCTGAGATCCAGGCATGGGCGCCCAGGATGGTGAGGAGCACATAGGCAAGGTAGGCGATCGCGCGGGTAAAGGGGACGACGACGGGTTTATGCAGGGCGTAGAGGAGGAGGAAGCTCGCCACGGTGTAGAGGGCGAAGCGGAGGCAGAAGGAGAGGCCCTCCTGGCGTGGCAGGAGGGCGTGAGGCTGTCTGGGGCTCATGGATCGCGGCGCCCTTCAGTCGAGCGCTGACCGCTTCCGCATCGCCAGCAGGCCGCCGCCCACGAGCAGGGCGGCCATGCCGAGCTGGGCCCACTCGGAGAGGGTGGAGATAGCGGTGAAGGAGACGCTGAGGGCGAAGCCAGAGGGGTTACCCAATCCGGTGCTCCAGCCAGTGATAATTTCCGAGGGGTGGGCGATATCTTCGCTTGCTGTGCGGCTGTAGACGGTGATGAAGTTGTTGCCAAAGTTCGCCACGAGCGGCTCCTCCTGTGCTCAGGCAGGCACAGGAGCAAACCCTGTAATCGGATCACAAAGCGCGCGCAACATGATCTTGTTTTGTAATATCTTCTTTTCTCTATGTCAAGCAGAAATACGCGCTCAAAGTAGAGAACGGGTCTTGACCCTCTACCGGTTCCCTAGCCAGTAGAAGGTACTGCGACCCCCAGTGCAATCGAGCAGCTTCCTCTTGCAAAGCATTCAGCGATTGATGCGGGTCCTTAAAGAACGGACCCCTTCCAGTGCAAGGAGAAGAGCGAGGAGGATCATGACCCATTCGCTGAGTGTAGGAATATCGGACGGCACACCCACCGTCGCTGGGTCCGAGGCCGCATTGTTGCCGGTGTTCGTTTCACCGCCTCCGGATACTGATGCCCCGTTGGTTATAGTCGAGGGCGCGTTGGCCGCCACATCCACCGTCAGCGTAATGACAGGATAGCTGCTCCCGGCACCCAGGGCATCGGCGCGCGTGCAGGTCAGTGTGTTTAAGTCACACGTCCAACCCGCCCCCGCGATCCCCGTGGCGGTAAGCCCGGTGGGTAGCGTGTCGACAACGGTCACCGTCCCACTCGTCGGGGCCGAGCCCACATTGGTCACGGTGAGGGTGTAGGTGGCGCCTGTTTGCCCTAGCGTGAAGTCTCCGACGTGCGTCTTGGTGATGGTGAGGTCCGGCATGGAGACGGGATCGACGGTCGTCGGATCACTGGCAGAGTCGTTCGAGGTGTTGGTTTCGCCACCCCCGCTCACTACGGCGGTGTTGGTCACGCTGGCTGCCGCATTGGT
>JAGWRQ010000030.1 GCA_028869615.1 Candidatus Methylomirabilota bacterium
GGCAGGCGGCGCAGGTCGGGGTGACCGGTCGGTACAAGGCCAAACAGATCATGAATCTCGCGCTCGAAACGGCTGGCCAGATACCAGCGGGTCGCCAGCGATGGGAATCGGCGGTCACCCTCCGGGACTGTCACCGACGCGACGATGAACAGATCGGCGCTTTCGATCTCGAAGAGGTAGCGTAACGTAAAGGTGTCGCGCTCCGCGCGTGTATCCTCGGCTACGATCAGTTCAGGTTTCGCACAAAACCTGTCACGCACATAATCAGCAAACGCGGGTATCTCGTCCCGTTCGACACTTACTCGCACCTCCCGCGGAGGGTGCATCCGAAGGTCGGTCAGCTTCAGCGTCGTCGCGTGAAGCTGCCGGGTGACACTATTCAGATCAGGCATGGGAGACCCCGAGCACCCTGAGCGCCTGCTCCAGGGCCTCTGCAATCGTGTGCGGGAACGTCAGTCCGAGCACAAGCAACAAGGCGAAATTGACCGCGAGCGGCGCCAACGACCATCTGAGCACATCTCCGTGCTCCACCTTCTCGGGGGGCGCCCCGTAGAGCATCTGGTTCACGCTGCCGAGCATACCGGCGAACACGACGGCGAGCAGCGCCACCCCCAGCATCACCACCCACATGGGTCCGCTCTCCACGCCCGCGCGAAAGATAAGGAACTCACTCATGAATAGTCCGAAGGGGGGGAGACCCAGCAGCGCAAGCGTACCCGCTGCAAAGGCGCCGGCCGTCAACGGCGACGCCCGCAACAGCCCGCGCACTCGCCGGATATCGGTGGTCTGATATTTCAGCAGGATGTTTCCCGACAGGAGAAACAGCAATGACTTTGACAGCGCATGATTGATGACGTGCAGGAGCGCACCCAGGACGCCCCAGTAGCCTCCAAATCCCAGTCCCATACAGATAATGCCGACGTGTTCGACGCTTGAATAGGCCAGCATGCGCTTGTAATTGCGCTGTCTGACGAGAAAGACCGCGGCCACGGCGAGCGAAAGCAGCCCGATACCCACAAACCATGGGGCGGTGAAGTTCGCGCCGACCGCGATATCCGCGATCGTCTTAAAACGCATCAGCGCGTAGAGTCCCACGTTGAGCAGGACGCCGGACATCAAGGCGCTAATCGGGGCGGGCGCCTCACTGTGGGCATCCGGCAGCCACGTGTGCATCGGCGCCAGGCCCGCCTTTGTCCCGTAGCCGACAAGGATAAAGGCGAAAGCGAGCCGAACCACCTGGGGATTTAGTGATGATGCGGCGGTCCGGAGCGAGGTCCAATTCACCGCAATCTCGCCCGCCCGCGAGGCGCCGGCGTAATACAGCAGCGCCGTACCGATGAAGGCGAGGGCGATGCCGACCGAGGAGAGGATGAGGTATTTGTAGGCCGCCTCCAAAGACCGGGGCGTGTTGTGCAGGTTCACCAGAAAGGCTGTCGCTAATGTCGTCCCTTCAATCGCCACCCACATAATACCGAGGTTGTCCGTCGTCACCGCCAGCAACATCGTAAAGATAAACAGATGAAAGAGCCCAAAGAAACTCCGTACGCGGGTCAGATGAGTGTCGTCATACTCTGCCCGGATATAGCCAAGCCCGTACAGCGCGGCGATCGCCCCCAACAGGGTGATCACGACGACCATCAACGCCGAGAGCCCATCTGCGCGAAGCAGTCCCCAGACGGCAGTAGGCACCTCGCCCCGCCACACTCGCGTGGCAATAATGAGACCGGCGGCCAGTCCGCCAAGCGCTGCGAGCGCGTGGATACACTCGAGCCACGTCCGCTGGCGTGCTAGGACCAGGAGGGCTGCCGCGATCAGCGGCATAAGCACCAGCGCGCCCAGTATCACCCCTTGAGCCTCCCTAACCGGTCCACCTCAATCGAATCAAAATTCTCTTTGATGCGATAGATGAACACCTCCATGATCAGCACGGCCACCAGCAGATCAAGAAAAACTCCCAGTTCCACGATGAACGGCACCCCATACGTGGCCAGCAGCGCGAGCAGGAATATGCTGTTCTCCAGCATCAAGAAGCCGAGGATCTGCGTCAGTGCGCGCCGGCGATTCACCATCACGAAAAAGCCGATGAGCACGCCGGCAAAAGCGATCGGAATGGCTTCCGCGGTAGGGAGCGGGTTTGACGCGGCGACGGGGGCCATCACGTAAAATGCGATCACCACCAGGCTTCCGCATACCACCAGGGTCGCGGGCGTACCCAGATACGGCAAGGCGGCCGGCTGCAAACCGATCTTTGCCACCGCACGAGTGAGCACACGCGGAATGATGAATACCTTTAAGAGGGCCAGCGCCAGCGCAACACTGGACAACTCAATACTTCTCGTGTACGCGGCGACCGCCGCCGCCAGAATGGTCAGGGTCAGTGATTGTGCCGCGAATATCCGGACCTGGCCGGCCAAGTCCCGGCGCACGATCAGCAAAAACGCCGTGCCCAGCGCCGCGAACGAGAGCAGCGTGACCAACTTCGGAAAGAGTTCGGCGACCATTCACTCAACCTATTTGACGAACAAAAATGAGATGACCGCCAACAGGGCAAGCGCAAACGATCCGCTCAACAGCGCCGGCAGACGGAACAGCCGCAACTTGGCCACCGCCGTCTCAAGCGCCGCCACCCCTACTGCGAGCGCGCCCACCTTCACGATAAGCGCGACAAAGGCCACAGCCAGCGCAAACGGCGTGACCGTCAGCGCGACGCCCCACGGCAAGAATAAGTTTGAGAGCAGCGCCAGGAAGATCAGCAATTTCATGCCCGCGGCCCACTCGATCAACATGAGATGTCGTCCCGAATACTCCAGCACCATTGCCTCGTGGATCATCGTTAGCTCCAGGTGCGTCGCAGGATTGTCAACCGGCAATCGCCCCGTCTCTGCAAGCGCCACGATGAAGAATGCCATAAATGCCAGCAGGTGTCCGGGGGTCAGCAGCAAAAGCGAATCGGATGCGCCGCGCCTGACAATCTCATCGAGACCCGTGTTCCCGGCGCGCAGCGCTATCGCGAAGATCGCGATCATCACGGTCGGCTCAGCCAGGGCGGCAACGGCCATCTCACGGCTCGATCCCATGCCGCCGAATGCGCTTCCGGCATCCAGACCCGCCAGCGCCAGAAAGAAGGTGCCGAGCAGGAAAAGATACATCAGCACAATGATATTGCCGAGAAAGCCGAGCGGCGTGTGGGTTGTGAGCAGAGGCACGAGAAGCGCCGACAGGAGCATCGTCGCCGCAAGCAGATAGGGTGTAAACCGAAAGATCCACGAGGTGGTTTCCGACACGACCGCTTCTTTCGCCAGAAGCTTGCGCAGATCGGCGTATGGCTGCAGCACGCCGGCACCGCGCCGGCCCTGGAGCCTGGCTTTCACCCGCCGAACCAGCCCCACCAGGAGAGGCGCGCCAAGTCCGACCATAAGCAACTGGATCATCTCGATCAGAATTTTCGTGATCATTTGCTCTTCGCTACCGATCATTTGCTCGCCGATACCAATACCCCATGCGCCGGTGGCGCGCCTATGGGCATGAAAGTGTGTTGCGAGACCGCGCCAAATACTGGCCCGTCATTGCGAGCGACCATCGGGAGCGCGGCAATCTCACCGTCGTTGTTCTGAAGGGCTGTGAGATTGCTTCGGTCGCTCCGCTCCCTCGCAATGACGCAGGCAAGGGAGACCGTCGGAGCAATGACAAGGGTTCGCTACCCAGCCAGCGCCAGCAGCACCACCAGAGCTATAAAGATATACAACAAATACAGATGCACGTTCCCCGACTGCACGATACGCGCCCGCTGCGCGCCCCATTGCACAAGCCGGGAGATCGGACCGTACAACGCCTCCTCGAAGATCGAGCGCGCCTCATTGCGGTAGGCGATGGTCTCGATGAACAACCGGGATTCGGGATGGAACTGGATGTCCAGCTCTTTCACCGGACGGTACAACAGACCAAATACCCGCTTGAACGGATTGGCGAACGCCGTCCCGGTATATTCAAAGCGCGCTGTCTGTACCGCGCGTCCGCACCCCCATGTCTCATACGCGCGCCACCCTGCGTTCGCGCCGATGACGCGTAGGGCGAGAGGAACCAGCGTGAGCAACGAGACGAGAGTGACCGCAATCCACAGGGGCGACACGACAGCGAACGCGTTATTGGCGACGACACCGTTCCAGTTGAAGCGCACATCAGCATATGTCCCTGTCAGGTCGGCTGCTGTCACATTGAGGAGGCGCAACAGACCAACCGGCGCGACCCCGAGCGCCAGGCACGCGACCGCCGACATCGCCATCGTCCCACGCATCATCCACGGCGCCTCCCGCGCCTGTTCGGCCTGCTCGCTGCGCGGGAGCGCCAAAAAGGTAATGCCGAAGGCTTTCACGAAACAGGCTGCCGCGAGCCCGCTCGTCAACGCGAGCGCGGCGACCGACAGCGCGAAGAGCAGATTGGTCCCCGTGACCGAGATCTGGAAGCTGAGGAGCAGCGCCTGAAACATCAGCCATTCGCTGATAAAGCCGTTAAACGGCGGCAACGCCGCAATCGCCACCGATCCGACAAGGAAATACGCGGCAGTCTGCGGCATCCGCTTGATGAGCCCGCCCATCTCCTCCATATTGCGGGTTCCGGTCGCATGCACCACGACGCCGGCGCCCATGAAGAGGAGGGGCTTGAACGTGGCGTGATTGAGCGTGTGATACAGGCCCGCCACCAGCGCCAGCGAGGCCAGGGCGTCGAGGTGGTAGCTCTTGAACAGCATCCCCGCCCCCACCCCGAGCAGGATAATGCCGATATTCTCGACGCTGGAATAGGCGAGCAGGCATTTGAGATCCTGCTCGACCAGCGCATATAATACGCCGAGCACCGCGCTTACCGCCGCGACGATCAGGACCGCGCCGCCCCACCAAGACGCGCCGATCCCGAGCCAGTCGAACCCGAGTCGTACCAACCCATAGATACCCACTTTGATCATCACCCCCGACATCAGGGCAGACACGTGACTGGGCGCTGCCGGATGGGCCCTGGGGAGCCAGATGTGCAGGGGAACCACGCCTGCCTTGGCCCCAAAGCCGAGCGCCAGCAGGACGAATACCGCATGGCGCATCGGACCACTCAGTGTCGCCGAGGCGGCACGCCATTCACTCAGGTTCGTCGTACCGGTCTCATGTGCCATGAAGAGAAAGCCGATCAGCAGACATGCGAAGCCGGCATGCGTCATCACCAGATAGATCCAGCCCGCCTGCTGCGTCTCTCTGTGCTCCGCCTCTGTCATCACAAGGAAATACGACGCCAGCGACATCACCTCCCACATCACCAGAAATGTCAGCACGTTGCGGGCCAGCACGACGAGCACCATCCCGGCGAGGAAGGCATTGAACCCAAGCCCCATCCCCCCCAGCGAATATCTTCCTTCATAGGCGCGGGTGTAGGCGATCGCATAGACCGCGGATGGGATCGCCGCCACCGCAATCACCAGGACAAAGAATGCGCTGAGGCGATCCATACCGAGGGAGAGTCCGCCGACAGGAAGGAGCGCCGGGATCATTACATCCAGCGTGCCGCCCGCCAGGCCCGCCGCGCCTAGCGCGAAGGCAGCCATGGCGCCGATGAGCGCGCAGGCATGCCCCACCCATCGCGATACGCCCGGCCGACGCGCCGCCAACACCGCCCCTGCTGCGCCGACGCCGAAGCCCCCAAGTGTCAGGAGCAGCAGGTCCAGCGTGGCCGTCTCACTGAGTGCCATCGTCACGTAATTGAGCCATCTGTGGATCGAATATACTGAGGGTGACCCCGCATCTCGAGCGCCGCCAGGATCCCGGCTAAGATCCTCGACGGGGGCGGCGGGCAGCCGCCAACGACCACATCGACCGGCACAACGGCCGACACCGGCCCCACCACCCCATAGCCGCCCGCGAAGATCCCGCAGTCCCTGGCGCAGTCGCCGACGGCGACCACGATCTTTGGATCAGGGGTCGCGTCATAGGTGCGCTTGAGGGGATCGGCCATATTGCGCGTCACCGGGCCCGTAACCAGCAAACAATCCGCGTGGCGCGGCGAGGCGACAAAATGCATCCCAAACCGCTCCAAGTCGTAGTAGGGATTATTCAGCGCCCCGATCTCCAACTCGCACCCGTTGCATGAGCCCGCGTCCACCTCGCGGATGTGGAGCGAACGGCCAAGGAGGCGCTGCGCGCGCTCGTCAACCTGCCGCGCGAGGGCCTCGATCTGTCCGTCGTCATGTGTCCTTGCCGGCGGCTCAGTCACCACCGGTGTTGTCCAGATTTTTCTCCAGAGTGCCAGCATCTTCATCCGGGTTCTCTTATGGCCTCACCGCGCCGATGCCTTTATCCCTCTCAACGGCGCTTGGGCGTCTGCGCCTGCTCAAGTCGTATCTCCTCGAGCATCCCGCGAACGCCGATCAAGTGGTTGTTGAAGATCTCCCTGGCCGCGTCGAGCAGCTTAAAGATGGACGGGTCGCTCACGGAATAGTAGACGCTCGACCCCTCTTTACGGGCCGCCACAATCCCCTTATTGCGAAGGACTGCAAGTTGCTGCGAGGCGTTGGCCGGCTCAACCGAGAATCGCTGGCTGATCTCGTTCACCGTGAGCTCTCCTGTCCGCAACGCATCCAGGATCGAGATTCGCAACGGGTGCGCCAGCGCCTTAAAGAAGTCCGCCTTAAAGTTGCTCAGTTGTTGTCTCATCGGTTTCCCGGGCCCATACAGTTTCCAATTATTGCATCTGCAAGTATGCTTATATTTATACTCATTGTTCGCTCTTGTCAAGGGCTCGACGTCGGTCTTTGCCCTTACACTTTCCAAAAACCTCACAGTTTTGGGATACTGACATACAATACAGTCGAGAAAAGAGGTGCTGATGAGCGAGTGGAAGCGGCAGCGAATCGATCGAATCTATCGGCCCGGCGAAGGGCGCGAGGCGAAACACAGCATTCTCAGTGAGACTCTCCTGCGCCTGATACGGGAAGAGCCGTTGCGCGAACGGACCGTTCTGGATGTCGGGTGCGGCAATGGGCGCTTGACCTTTGCCTTGGCAGAAGAGGCCGGTCGGATTATCGGGATCGACTGGTCGGATGAGGCAATCGCGCAGGCAAGACAGCGTGTCCGTACCCTCGGCTTTGACCATATCACGTTCGTGCGCTGCGACGCGGAGCGAACCGACTACAGCGAGCTTGGTCCAATCGATCTGGTGGTTGCCCATCTCTGCATGTCTAACGAGATCATTCGGCGAGCGTCCGCAGTCCTGGCGCCGGGCCGCTGTATCGCCTTTTCAACCCTTCACAAAGATCAATGGAAAGAGAGCGGCAGGAGTTCTCGATTCGCCTACGGAGAACAGGATGTCGAAACGGCCCTCACAGCAGCAGGATTCGACCCCGTCTATGTCGAGGCCGAGCATGAAATACTGTCGTTTGCCGCCTCGGCCGACGCCCTGGCCTACATGGAGGCCTTGGATCTCATCGGGAAATGGAAGGCCGACAGCCGATGGGAGGGGTTTCTCGCCTATCTGGAGCGCGGCGGGAAGGAGTTGACGATCAGGGCCCGGGTTACGGTGAAAGCGCGCAGGCGATAAGCGCCTGCACAATCTCCGTTTGTACGTCGGGATCGGTCTCGCAAGCGCGCGCTTCGTCGAGCGCCGCGCGCGCCTCAGTCGTGCCGATCCGTCCCAAGGCCCAGGCGGCGTGGCTCCGGACCAACGGCTCCGGATCGGAGAGGACCGTCGCCAGAGCCGGGACCGATTCCTCGGAACCCAGGTTGCCAAGCGCCACGGCCACGTTGCGCAGCAAGCCCCGTCGCTTTGGACGCTTAATGGGGCTCCCTTTGAACCGCGACCGAAACGGTTCGTCATCAAGCGCCAGGAGAGGAATCAGCTCCGGTGCATGCAGGCCCTCTCGCGGCTGAAACGCAGGTTCCTTTGAGGTCCCGATATTGACATTATACGGGCAGACCTCCTGACAGATGTCGCAGCCAAAGACGTGATCGCCGATTAACGGCCGCATCTCGGTCGGGATGCTCCCCTTCAGCTCGATCGTCAGGTATGAGATGCAGCGGCGGGCATCCAGTCGATACGGGCCGACAAAGGCATCAGTCGGACAGGCCTTCAGGCACAGATCGCACGAGCCGCACCGATTCCTGATCGGTTGATCCGCCGGCAGTTCCAGGCTCAGAAACAGCTCACCCAGAAAAAAATACGAGCCGTGCTTGGGGGAGATGAGGAGCGTATTTTTGCCGATCCATCCGATCCCCGCCCGAACCGCGAACTCCCGTTCCAGTACCGGTCCGGTATCGACATAGACCTTGCCCTCGACCTCCTCACCGACGGTGTTACGAATCCAGCCGAGCAGCGCATGAAGTCGGCTCTCCAGGATCGTGTGATAGTCGTCGCCCCAGGCGTAGCGGGAAATCCATCCCCTGGGCACGCCTGTATGATGCGTCTTGCGCGGGAAGGCGGTATAGTAGTTCACGGCGACAGAAACCACCGAACGCGCCCACGGAAGCCAGGTGTCCGGGTGGCGCCTGGCCTGCTCCGTGCGCGCCATATAGGCCATCTCGCCGCCGTACCCCTCTTGCAGCCAGTCGGCGAATAACTGTTCATGAGGAGGATCACTGACCGGCGAGATCCCGACCAGCTCGAACCTCAACCGGTGGGCCTCCGCTTTGATCGCCTGAACCAACTGCTCAAGCGTCTGCGTGACGCCGTCGGATTCCCGCTGCTGTGCATCCATGTACGCCTATCGCGCCGCCCTCACAATTCGTAGCCGGTGCGCCTTCGCGTTCTCTCCCAGCAGCGCCTGGAATCGAACCGCATCCTCGGCCATCAACAAGTTGTTGAACAGACAGTAGGTGGGCAGATCGCCCTCACATGCGCCCTTCAGTCGCTCAAGGTCTCGATCGGTGTGAACGTACCGGTAGCCAGTGAGGCCGTGCAGTCGGTAGTAGCGGATCGCACCGTGAAGTGACGGCTCCTTGAGCGGATCAACGACATGAATCAGGTCTAACTCGCGACAAAGACCCTGGATGGTGTCCGCCGTCCAGCCTCCCCGTGGCTCCCAGGCGGCTTGCCAGCCGGTGCGGTCGATAGCAGTAAAGAAGCGGCGCAGGTTTGTGATGTGTTCGGACGTCGGTGTGAAGCGCGGAGGGCACTGAAAGACGATAATCGAGGCGCCCAGGACACTCGCAAACGCCCGCGTCTGGGCCCAGGCTGCGAGGACTTCCTCCGTGGGTCGAAACGCGCCGTACCGATCTTTCGATTCGGGCGGGATCGGCTTGGCGAGGCGGCGATAAGTCGGACTTGAAGGCTCGTGCGTGATAAGCTGCCATGCCTTCATGGTAAATTCGAACCCGGTCGGCGCTCCGGCCCGCCACCGCGCCCCCGTGCTTAGCCTTGGCAACTTATAAAAGGTCTGCTGGATCTCCACAACCGGGAAGGTTTTATAGTACTCCTGCTGTCCCATGGCGAAGCCACAGGTCCCGACCTTGGCCTGGATCACTGAATCTTCTCTTCATCAAATGGGGTGTCTTCTGACGGAGAAGAAGACGACTGTGGCCGAGGGCTCCTCGTGTCCATCCACACTCGCATGGCGGAAAGGCCAGACACGAAGAAGGCTGAGCTGGCGACTAGGTATTCGGTGGTAAGCCAATGCACCACCAATGGCGTTTCATGGGATGGGCTGGCCCACAGCCACTGCACCGCCTTGATAAGCAGCAGCAGAAAGGCTGCCCAGGCGATGATGGCAACGAGCAGCCAGTACCGCGGCTCAGGTGTGCGCCGGCGGGTCCGGAGCAGCAGCCCAGCCAGCAGGAGTGATGCGACGGGGATGAGCCACAGGAGCGGCTCATGCGGTATAGAATGGCCTCTGAGTGTCCGGCCGAGGGCGAGCTCCAGGCCTGCAATCGAGATGACGCGATGGGCCCCGTATCGGCCGGCGATTACCCAAGGCAGGAAGAAGAGCCCCAAGGGGATGACCCCCGCCCACGGCACCTTGTTCCAGCGTCGAGGAGACACCGGCGCCGTCGGCAGGGCAGTGAATGTGGCGCCACACTGCCAGCACGCGCTGGCTTCGGGTACTTTACGCGCGCCACAGGCCGGGCAAACGCCAATCGGGTGAGTGCTCATCAATGCTTACGGACCGTACATCACAGGTCCGCCTCTTTATATTATACTGCGAATGTCCAGGTCCTGCTGTCAAGGTTTTTCCATCCGTTCAAGACCTTCATAGCCTTCAGCCTTCAATCTATTTATCCGAGTAGTCACTACATCTGACTGGATATTCGATCCCATTCCGCCGTTAATTCCGCCACCCTTCGCTTGGTCTGAGTGTGCGCATCCAACGTTTCACGGAATCGCGCCTTATTCCGGTAGGTCTCAGGGTCGGCGAGCGCCTGGGACAGAGCCGCCAGGGTCTTCTCAGCCTCGGCCACCTCCTCCTCGATTTTGGACAACGACGATAGAAGGGGGCTTGACTTCCGGTGCATCCGATTGCGCGCCTCGGCCTCGGCCCGTTTCTGTTCCTTTGACTTCCGTTCCCTCGAACGTCCCTCCTTCACCCCGGGCCCCTGCGCCAGGGAGACAGGGGTATCGGTAGAAGAGCGGATTTTAGCCCCGGCATTCAGGTGCGTGGAGCCAGGTTCGGCTCGACCGCTGTCGGCGGCGTCTTCCGCCATCAGTCGCTTTTTATAGAGGTAGTAATCGTAATCCCCGGCATACGGCACGGCCTCTCCGTCCCGAACCTCAATGATCCTGTTGGCCACGGCCCGGATAAAATGACGGTCATGGGTGATGAAGCAGATCGTTCCGGGAAAGTCACGGAGCGCCTCTTCCAGCACGTCGCGGGAGGGGATATCCAGGTGGTTCGTCGGCTCGTCTAAAAGAAGAAGGTTGGCCGGACAGATCAACATCTTGGCCAGGGCCAACCGGCTCTTCTCGCCGCCGGAGAGGACGGCGACCTTCTTCTTCACGTCATCACCGGAAAAGAGAAACCGCCCCAGAATCGCCCGGAGGAAGGACGACTCTTCCATGGGCGCGGCAGATGTGATCTCGTCAAGGACCGTGTTGGCGGGGCTCAAGAGTTCCAACTGGTGCTGGGCATAATAGGCTGTTGTCACGTTGTGGCCCAGTTTTCGTTCGCCCTTCTCGAACGGCAGGACGCCGGCCAGCAGCTTAAGAAGAGTGGATTTCCCGGCGCCGTTAGGGCCGATCAGGGCCACCCGCTCCCCCCGGCGCAGCTCGGTATTCAGAGCCCGGTAGATCGGATTGCCGTCATAGGACTTGTCGATATCGATCAGCCGGATGACCGTATCCCCGCTCCGTGGAGGCTCCGGAAATGAGAACCGGACCCGTTTCTGCTCAGGGGCCAGTTCCGCCTTGTCCATCTTCTCCAGCAGCTTGATCCGGCTCTGGACCTGGCGGGCCTTTGTAGCCTTATACCGGAAACGGTCGATGAAGGCCCGGGTATCCTCAATCTTTTTCTGCTGGTTCCTCACGGTAGCCTCTAAGATCTGCCGGGCTTCGGCCTTGGCCACCACGAACTGGTCGTAGTTTCCGGTGTAGGCGATCAGTTGTTGCCGTTCGACTTCCACCACCCGGTTGGCCAGACGGTTCATGAAATTCCGATCATGAGAGATGAGCAGGATCGCGCCGGCATATCCGGACAGGAACTGCTCCAGCCAGATGACCGACTCCAGATCCAGATGGTTTGTGGGTTCATCCAACAGCAGCGCGTCCGGAGAGGAGAGGAGTAGCCGGGCCAACGAGGCGCGCATCCGCTGGCCCCCGGAGAAATTCTCCAGAGGCCGGGCAAGATGCTTCTCTTTGAAACCGAGGCCGAAGAGGATCTCCTTTGCCCTGGCCTCCAGGGAATACCCGCCGAGTTGCTCGTACTTGGTCTGGAGCGTACCGTAATGGGATAACAACTCGTCCACCACCTCCGGTGGGGCCGTGGCGATCTCCTCCTCCAGAAGGCGAAGATGGCGCTCGATGGACGACGCCTCCGAGCCGCCGGCCAGAACCTCTTCAAGCAGGGACTTGCCCTGATGAGTCTCCAACTCCTGGGTCAGGTAGCCGATGACGGCCTTTTTGTTGATCGTGATCACTCCGCTGTCGGGAGCGATATTGCCCGCGATCATTTCCAGGAGCGTCGTCTTGCCCGCGCCGTTGGGTCCTACCAGCGCAACCCGGTCCTCGAGCCCGATCCGAAGGGAGACCTCCTTGAACAGCACGCGGCCGCCGAAGCGCTTAGACACCTGTTGAATCGAGATCATAGATGATATCAGTATAGGGGGGCTAATGCGGCGATGTCAAACGTGAGGGACGCTCCACGTCCGCATGCGAGACGCCGTATCCTCCCTGTCGCACACGGGCCGCATCGCTGTCGAACAAGTTCCCAAATGGCTGCCGGTCCTCTTCTCACGTATTTCTTCCTTGACACTCCCTGGCGCTTTCCGATACAAGACAACGGTCACGCGTGAATGTACAGTTCCTGGAGGAGCGCAATGAAGCTCATGATCAGCGTGCGGGACGAGCAAGAGGCAGCAGCCGCTTCGGCCGGCGGAGCCGATATCATCGATGTCAAGAATCCGGCCGAGGGATCGCTGGGCGCTGGGCGGCCGGAGACCATCACGGCGATCGTGAGAGCTGTCCGGGCTGCTACCCCTGTCAGCGCATCGATCGGCGATGTCCCGAATCTTCCAGGAACCGTGGCCTTGGCTGGCCTTGGGGCGGCCACTTGCGGTGTCCGATTTGTCAAGGTAGGACTGCTGGGGACCCGGACAGGAGCCGAGGCGGCCGGCCTGCTCGAGGCTGTCAGTGGCGCGTTGCGGATGGCCAGCGGTACGGTGGGTCTCGTAGCCTGCGCTTACGCCGATGCAGCCCTCGTGGGTTCGCTCGATCCGCTTGAGCTTCCTGAGGCCGCCGCCCCCTTTGCCGAAGGGTGCCTCATCGATACCGCCATCAAAGACGGACGAACCCTCTTCGAGTGCCTCCCGGAGGACGTCATCACTCGCTTCATTCAGCAGTGCCACGATCGGGGGCTCTTCTGTGCCTTGGCGGGCTCCCTGCAGCAGGCAGATCTCCCCAGAGCCCTAACGCTCGGCGCCGACATCGTCGGCGTGAGAGGCGCGGTATGTATAGAGGGGCAGCGGCGCGGACCGCTCTCCGGCGAGAAGGTGAAGCGCCTGAAGGCAAGCCTCTCTTCGCATCTCAAATCCCCCTGTGCCCCCCTTTTGTAAAGGGGGGGTGGGGGGATTTCGCGCCTCGCCCGCCATAGGCGGCGGAAGCTGCTCCTTCACCTCCACGATGGAAACGACCGGCAGTAGTTTCGCAAACAGGAGAAACCAGAGGAAGAACCACCCGAAGCTCCCTGCCGTGATGCTAAGGTCGACCCAGGTCGGTCGGTAGAGGCCCCAGGTGTACGGATCGTAGTCGCGCGCCAGCGAGGTTACGATGATGATGAATCGTTCGAGCCACATCCCCACGTTGATGAGGAGCGAGATCGTAAGCAGCCACGGGGTGCTCGTCCTGATCTTCTTTACGAAGAAGAGGAGGGGGACCAAGGAGTTGAAGACGATCATGATCCAGAAGCCCCAGGCGTAATCGCCCAGCGCCCGGTATCGGAAGGTCTCCCACTCGAATGTGTTGGCGCTGTACCAGGCGATGAAATACTCGGTCGCATAGGAGTAGCCGACAATGAGGCCG
The DNA here is from genome assembly GCA_028869615.1 of Candidatus Methylomirabilota bacterium. Taxonomy (GTDB): domain Bacteria; phylum Methylomirabilota; class Methylomirabilia; order Methylomirabilales; family Methylomirabilaceae; genus Methylomirabilis. The sequence continues at coordinate 13,696 of JAGWRQ010000030.1, forward strand.
GTCAGGACGATGAGCTTCGCCAGATTCTCCAGGTGGGTCTGCGTGAGGTAGGCGTCGAGGCGGAAGGTCCGCCGGAGCAGGATCAGGAGGGTGATCACCATCGCGAGACCTGAATGGATTGCGCCTGCCACGAAGTACGGCGCGAAGATGGTCGAGTGCCAGCCGGGGACCATCGACATGGCGAAGTCCCACGAGACGACGCTGTGGACCGAGATGACAAGGGGTGTAGCCAGGGCGGCCAGGAACAGGTAGGCGCTGGTGTAATGCCGCCACTGGCGGTCGGTTCCCTGCCAGCCTTGGGCCAGGAAGCCATACAGGCGGCGACGCCAGCCGCGCGACTGGTCCCGAACGACCGCCAGGTCAGGAACCAGGCCGGTGAAGAAAAAGACCATACTGACCAGCATGTAGGTGAGAACGGCGAAGACGTCCCAAATGAGCGGAGAACGGAAGTTGGGCCACAGCCCACCCACTTGCGGGTAAGGCAGCAGCCAGTAAACGTACCATGGACGTCCCAGGTGAATGATCGGAAAGAGGGCCGCGGTCATCAATGCAAAGACCGTCACCGCTTCCGCTGCCCTGTAGATTGAGGCCCGCCAACGGACCCGAAAGAGAAACAGGATGGCCGAGATCAGTGTCCCGGAGTGGGCGATGCCGACCCAGAAGACGAAGTTGGTGATGTCGATCGCCCACATCGTCGGGTGCGTGAGGCCCCAGACCCCCATCCCATACCGGATCTGGCGGCTAAAGGCGAAGCCGCCCAGCGCCACCAATGCGATGGCGACAGTCAGGAGGATGTACCAGGTTCGCCCCGGCGCCTCCATCGTCTTCAGTAGATCCTGATCGACTCTGCTATAGCTGAGCTTGTAGTCGGCCATCTTCAGCTCTGCTCTGGATGAGAGATGATCTTCTTCAGATAGGTAATCGCCGGTTGCGTGTTCAGGTGCTCGAAGACCCTGTAACGGCGCGGGCTGTGGCCGAATCGTGACACCTCGCTGGTCAGGTCCTTCAGATCGCCAAATACTATTGCCCTTGTGGGACAGGTTTGAGCGCAGGCCGGCACGATCTCGCCATCCCTGATCGGCCGCCCTTCATCTTTTGCTCTGGCCTTCCCAGCGGTGATCCGCTGTATACAAAAAGAGCACTTTTCCATCACGCCGGTTTCGCGGACGGTGACGTCAGGATTGAGTTGGAGGTGGAGCGGCTCCGGCCATGGATAGGTGAACCAATTGAACCGGCGGACCTTGTATGGACAGTTGTTGGAGCAGTATCGGGTTCCAACACAGCGGTTGTAGACCTGGATGTTCAACCCTTCAGGGTTGTGCAGCGTGGCATAGACGGGGCAGACTGGCTCACAAGGGGCGTTATCGCAATG
>JAGWRQ010000221.1 GCA_028869615.1 Candidatus Methylomirabilota bacterium
ATTATGCCAGCCCCAACGTGGGTGAGGACGACTCCTACGGCAACATGTCGCAGGGCGCCTTCCTGCAAATGCCGCACATGCAGTGGATGTATTACTTACCGCGCATCTGCAATCACTGCACCTACCCGGCCTGTCTGGCCGCCTGTCCCCGCATGTCGATCTACAAACGCCAGGAAGACGGGATCGTGCTGCTGGACCAGTATCGCTGCCGTGGCTACCGCGAGTGCGTGAGAGCCTGTCCGTACAAGAAGGTCTATTTCAATTCTGTGACCCGCGTCTCGGAGAAGTGTATCGGCTGCTATCCGGCCATCGAAAACGGACGGCAGACGCAATGCGCGATCACCTGCATCGGCAAGATTCGCCTGCAAGGGTTCATCTCACCCCCGGACAAGGCGAGGGAAGACAACCCCTTGGATTACTTGGTTCACGTGGTCAAGGTCGCTAAACCGCTCTATCCGCAGTTCGGCCTGGAGCCCAATGTGTATTACATCCCCCCGGTGCACGTACCCCCGGCCTTTCTCTATCAAATGTTCGGCTGGGGCATTGAGGAGGCCATCGCCGCCTACCGCAGCGCCTCCGACAATCTCAAGTTACTGGGCGCGCTCCTCCTCTTCGGCAGTACCCCGGAGATCATCCACCGTTATAAGGTCGAGGGCAACCATGCGATCGGCTACGACGAAAAGGGCACCGAGGTGGCGCGGGTACCGATCAATGAACCTATTCATATTCGAGCTGCCTACGACGAACAGTTTCAAACCTTCCGCACCAATATCTCGTGAGTGAGGGGATTATGAACAGACGTTATCGCCTCGGCACGGTAACGGTCGCCGTCTTGACGTTGGGTCTCGCGTTGGCAGCCGATCCTGCCGGCGCAGAACTGCTTCAAGCGGTCCGCGTGAAAGATCAAGGTCATCTGGCGGATCTTCAGGCAACGTTCTGGAAGCAAGCTCCGGCAGTCAACGTGACGATGCTTCCGCAGGTCATCGCCGTCCCCAAGCATCCCAACGCGTCCGTCACGTCGCTCAGCGTGAAGGCCGCCCACAACGGACAATGGCTCGCGATCCTGTTGGAATGGAAAGATCCCACAAAGAATGAGCGTATTGTCTCGGATACGTTCGGGGACCAGGTGGCTGTCGAGTTGCCGGTCCACTCCAGCAAAGACGCCGTGCCCAGCCCGATGATGGGGAACCCAGGAGGAAGGGTGAGTATCTGGCAATGGCGGGCAGCGTTCCAGCACGATGTCGATAAGGGCGATCCGACCGTGCGGGACCTGTACCCCAATACCCTGGTGGATATCTACCCTGACCAGGTGCTGAAGGCGATCGACGTCCGACCGTATACGGGGGCGTTAGGGCTCGATAACCCCATCTCACGTCATAAGCAATCACCGGTTCTCGATCAGATGGCGGAGGGGTGGGGCACCATGACCGTTTACCCCGATCAGAAGGCGGACGGCAAAGGTGAGTGGAGAGACGGTGTCTGGCGAGTCGTCATCACCCATCCGCTGGTCGATGGAAATGAGAACCAACCTCGTCTTCCGCCTGGTGGTGAGACCGTTATCGCATTTGCGGTCTGGGACGGCGACAACCACGAGGTCGGCGCGCGCAAGGCGTGGTCCAACTGGATCCCTTTCAGATTGGCCAAGTAAGAGATCCTTCATCTAAGATCCGAGGAGCGAAGATGGATCTGCCGTCAGCTTCAAGCGGGAAGTCGTGATGCCGGATACCCAGCGTAGCACGGCAAAGCAGGTATCTGCTGTTCTATTTCGCGGGGCCGCCTTTCAGGCGCTGGCCCTGGGATTTGCGTACCCTTCCAGCGCCGTCTTGATACAGCTGAAGGCGCGGTGGAACGCGCTCCTGAATGGTTCACGTCCGTGGCCGGCGGGCACGAGGCCGTCCTTTCAGTGTACCAATAAGCTTCTCCGCGATCTGGATGGAGAGACGCTGGAACCCGAGTATGTCCGCCTCTTCGGTCCTGCCGCGCGCTGCCCTCTGTACGAGACCGCCTATGGCGATGCCGGGCGTCTCCTGGGTCGATCGGCGAGCCTCGCCGATATTGCCGGTTTCTACCAGGCGTTCGGATTGCACCCCGCCACCGGCAACCCTCATCGTGAGGACCATATCGGCCTGGAACTTGAGTGCATGAGTCTGCTCACCGTAAAGGAGGCATACGCCATGGCAGAAGGGTGGCAGGAAGCCCTGGAGGTCACCCGAAACGCTCAGCAGCGGTTTGTCCAGGACCATCTGGGGACCTGGATCGACGCCTTCACCGCGCAACTGAGGCTCTGCACGCCTCATCCATTCTACGCCGCCCTGGGGGAATCGCTGCGCGCGTTAGTGCGTGCCGAGGCGATATGCCTGCAAGCGTCGCCTGTAGCCGTCGGCGGTCCTCCGGTTGTCGATACACTGGTGGGAGAAGATTCCCTGCAGTGCCCATACGCTCTCAGCGGCTAAGAGTCGAATAATAAGACATCTATCCTCGATGGTGAGACCGCAGGACCCGTCTCATCCCTTCGGCCGTTGTAATCCTCCCAAACCTGTGTAACGAATATTCCACGTCTCCCCTCGCCCATCAGCCCAGTTAAGACCTGGAACAAGAGTTGCTACGAGTGGCGGGAGAACACACGACACCGGCCCCCGCCGACGAGGCGCGGGTGACCGCCCCGCACAATCGAGGACATCAAGGATGACGCGCAAGCGCAAGGTCCGGTTTGAACCGCTGGGCATCACCATCGCGTGTAACGCGACCGAGCCGATCCTGCAAGTCGCTTTGCGCCTCGACCCGCCCCCCGCCCGCAAGCCCAAGGCGGTCGTCGTCGGGGCCAAGTACACCTTTGCCGATCTGGTGGGCGCCTCC
>JAGWRQ010000222.1 GCA_028869615.1 Candidatus Methylomirabilota bacterium
CGGGATAGCGGCATAGCCCCGGAGCCGGAGTGGCTGCGCAAGCGGATCGCGGAGGATGACGCAGGCGCGGTGATCTCCGAGATTGGGCTGGCAGGCGACGACCCGCTCTGCACGAAAGCGCTCGATCTGTTCGTCTCTGTGTACGGAGCGGAGGCGGGGAATCTGGCCCTGAAGGCATTCGCTATCGGTGGGGTGTATGTCGGGGGTGGGATCGCGCCGAAGATCTTGCCCAAACTCCAGGACGGCACGTTTACCCGCGCTTTCGCCGATAAGGGGCGCTTCGCTGAGCTGCTCCGGTCGATCGAGGTGAAGGTCGCATTAAACCTACGCGCGCCCCTGCTCGGCGCCGCGCACTACGGTCTTATGCTGTTAGGCAGGCGCTTATCTACCCAACCTTTCTAATCTCCTCACGGATCACGCGTCGGAGTGTAGCTTCGTCCATGGATGGGCTCGCCTTGCCAAGATAGGCACGGAGCGCATCATTGATCATAGTCTGATATCCGCGTCCGGAGGCATCCGCTCGATCACGAAAGGCTTCCAGGACAGCGTCATCGATGTAAATCGTGATGCGCGTCTTCCCGGTCTGGGGAACCACCGCTCCCCGCTTTGCCTTGCTGAAGTCATATTCTCGCTTCATACGCTCGCCTCTCTTTCCGGGTTGCCAGGCGTGCAGAAATCAGCCGAATGCCTTCACCCCGGAACGTATAGACCATGTCCCCGGACTGTTTTGTTACCTATCTCCCCGACCGCTCACCCGACTCGCTGACGCATCTCACGGATGATGCCTACGATCTTCTCCGTGGTAATCTCGGTATCGATTCCCGGGACGTCGAGCGGAGAGCGCCGCGGTCGGCACATAGTGATCGCTGCGCTACGCGGCCTGAAGCACAAACTCGACCTTGATGGCTTGGAACGGAAACTCGATGCCACCGTCCGGACTGCGGTTGAGTAAGCCGGCATCGATTAAGGCCGTCACATCGGCATGCACGGCCTTCACATCGCGCCCCACGCGCCGTGCGGCCTCGCGGATCGACACCCGGCCGGCGCCACACAGCGCCTTGAGCAACTCCCACCGCTTCGCGGTGAGTACCTGCCAAAGCAACTCGGGCGTGGCGAAGGCAATACGCGCCTCGCGCTCGCCGCGGCGTCTCTTCATCACCCGCGACGCATCAGCAAGCGTGTCGGCTAAGGAGCGCACCTCAAGAACGACCGTGTGCATCATTCCACCTCGCAATGTCCGCGTCGAAGTCGGCCATGAGTTGGTCTGGCGTCGAAAAAGTGTAGGGCGTCGTCACCGCGCCCACGTGCCGGTGATCGCCCTTGCCACGCTCATTATCATAACGCACCACGCACTGACCGGCGACCACATACGCGAGTCGATACTTGAATACATGCGCCGAGGGCGGTACCGGCTGCGACACACGCCAGATCGCCACTTCGACGAACGCATCCGGAGCGAGCACGACACGGCGACGCACCAGTGCGCTGGTTCGCATGTTGGAGACGATACCAACAGTGGGGGTGTGTTGTCAATGCCTCCAGCGCTTCCGTGTTGGTGGCGTTGCAATTTCACTTGTCCGTCTTTGCGAGCGACCCACGGGAGCGTGGCAATCCCCCCTAGTTGCACTGCAAGATTGCTGCAGTCTCCTTCGCTTCGCTCTGGGTTCTCGCAATGACGCCGAGGGACCTTCAAAGCAATGACGATTCCACCGCTGCGCTTCAAGGGCGGCATCTTATTGACAGGTCGGCAGTGGTCCTTTACCTTTATTATGTAGAGTATTGATGATTTTACCGATGATCGGTCATCGCGTGGGACGCAAGCCTGACACGCAAGAAAGTAGCACGTAATGGGTGCGCAGCAGCGGGTCTCGAGGCGGCAATGGGTGATGGCGGGAGCCGTCGGCGGCTTTGCCAGCGCGCTGCTCATGACCGGATTGATGTTCGTCGGGCGATTTACCCTGGGAACCCCGCTGATCCCGGAGCTGATGGCGGAACAGCTCTTCGCCCTGATCCCACTGGACCTGTTCTCCCTGGGCATCAGGCTGTTCGGGCTGAAGGCAAAGTATCTCGCCTTCTGGGGGATGGTGGGCCTGTTCGTCCTGATCGGCCTCTTCCTTGGCGTGGTGTTCACTTGGTTGACAAAGCGTCACTGGCTGAAGGCTCACTGGCGTGGCGGGCTTGCCTACGGAAGCTTGTTATTGGCGCTCTTCGGCCTGGTGGGCTCCCCACTCCTGGGAGCAGGTCTGTTCGGAGCTAACCTCGAAGGCGGTCTGTTGCTGTCTTCCAGCTCGCTCCTGCTCCTCTATTGGGTGTACGGCACAACGCTGGGTCTCCTGTCGAGCCGGCTGCTTCGACGCCCACGCAACACCCTCACAACGACCGGCTCCTCTCTTCCTCCGCTCGACGCTTCACGGCGGGCCTTCGCCACGCGACTGCTGACCGGTATCTTGGCAGCCGGGAGCTTTTCGGCGCTCCTGCAACTCCTCGACACGCTCACAACGCGAAGCCGCGCCTTCGCCCAGGATCTGTTCCAGCGGCTCAAGGGCCTTCCACCCGAACTGACACCCAACGAGAAGTTCTACAAGATCTCGAAGAATGTCTTTGATCCCAAGGTGAACGTCTCACGCTGGAGCCTGAAGTTGAAGGGCCTTGTGGAGCGACCAATGCAATTGACCTACAGCGAGCTGAAGGCCCTCCCCATGAAGGAGCAGTACGGCACGCTGGAATGCATCAGCAACGAGGTCGGCGGCGACCTGGTCAGCAACGCCCGCTGGAAAGGGATTCCGTTGGGAGAGCTGTTGGCCAGGGCCGGCGTGAAATCAAGCGCGAAGAAGGTCGTCTTTC
>JAGWRQ010000031.1 GCA_028869615.1 Candidatus Methylomirabilota bacterium
ACGTCCAGCGAGTCGTCGTAGCCCAGCCGCGCCTTGAGCATACAAGCGGAGAAGCACAGGATCCCCCCGCCCGCCCCGATGACAATCGCCGGCATCGGGCCGACGAAGCCGGACGCCGGGGTGATGGCGACAAGCCCGGCGACGGCGCCGCTGGCCGCCCCCAGGACAGTTGGGTAGCCCCTGGAACTCCACTCCGCGAACATCCAGGCGAGCGCCGCCGCCGCCGTCGCGAGGTGGGTGACGACAAAGGCATTGGTGGCCAGCCTGTTGGCAGCGGCAGCGCTTCCTGCGTTGAAGCCGAACCAGCCGAACCAGAGCAGGGCCGCGCCGGTGACGGTCATCGTGAGGTTATGGGGCGGCATCGGTTCCTGAGGGTGGCCGCGGCGTCGCCCCACGATCAGGGCTGCAGCCAGGGCCGAGATACCGGAACTGATATGGACCGCCGTGCCGCCGGCAAAATCGAGTGCGCCCATGTTGCGCAGCCATCCGCCCATCCCCCAGACCCAGTGCGCGAGCGGATCATAAATCAACGTCGCCCACAGTACGGTAAAGAGCAGGAACGCGCTGAACTTCATCCGCTCGGCCACGGCGCCCATGATGAGGGCCGGGGTGATCACGGCAAACATCATCTGGTAAATCATATACGCTTGGTGCGGGATAGTCGCCGCATAATCGGGATTGGGATCCAGCCCTACACCGCGAAGCCCCACCCAGGCGAGGCTTCCGATGATCCCGCCTGTATCTGGGCCGAAGGCCAGGGAGTAGCCCCACAGCGCCCACTGTATACTGATTAAGGCCAGAATGATGAAGCTCTGCATGATCGTTCCCAGCGCGTTCTTTCGACGGACCAACCCTGCATAAAATAAGGCGAGGCCGGGCGCCGTCATCAGCAAGACCAATGCCGAAGAGGTGAGCACCCACGCCGTATCCCCGGAGTCGATCTTGGGCGGCGCCGGCGGGGCGGGTGTGGAAGCCGCTACGGAAGGTTGGTCAGGAGGGGCCGGTTGAGCGAGAGAAGCGACTGGGGCATACAGCAGTGCGCCCGCAAGAACCAGCAGGATGACGGCGTTCATGATACGTCGTTGTGGCATGGCTGCTCCTTGTTGTGGTATGGGACAATGTGACGAACCTGCAACAGTGTTGAACACGACATTTTTGTCGGTACAGACGTTAGGTGTAGAAGTGAGCAGTTTCCGTGCCAACACCTTTCACTGGCACAAGTATTGAGATTGGAATGCGTCGTTGCGAGCGCAGCGCCTGGTCCCCGTCATTGCGAAGCGGAGCCGAAGCAATCTCATCCGTGCCCACCCGGCGCTGGGAGGTTGCCACGGTCGCTCCGCTCCCTCGCAACGACACTGCGTGTCGAATTGCCGCGCGCCCTTCGGGTGCTCGCAATGACAATAATAGTTTTCCCTCACCCTCTCGTGACTATAAAATCGGCAGAGTACAGTTGTGGTGCTTATAACTTGGGCGTGTCCTTTTTGCCTTTTTCGCCTTGACAGGTGCAGGGTGCTATACTATTTATGCTGCGTGCGGAGTGGAAGGAGATGGTGTTGACGAAGTCAGAGACTTGAGGGCTCGACGAGACCGATCGTCACAGTAGAGGTGGGCATTGGCCGATCAGATTACCACCGGAGGGGATCGAGAAGATCACGTGATCGCGACGCCAGAGGAGGATAGTGCGACCCTCTGGTCGCGCCGCGATATTTTTTGTCTTGCGGGATGGTGTGGAATAGCGGCCGGGCTTGGTGTCGGCGGCGTGGCGTTCGGACGCTTTATGTTTCCCCGGGTGCTCTTCGAGCCGGCAGCGGTCTTCAAGGCCGGCCCTCCGGAAGAGTATCCGGTCGGCACCGTGAGCGAGCGGTGGAAACAGGAGGAGCGCGTCTGGATCGTCCATGAGCCCGACGGATTTTACGCGCTCCTCGCGATCTGCACACATCTCGGCTGTACCCCAAACTGGCTGAATGCGGAGAACAAGTTCAAATGCCCCTGCCACGGCAGTGGCTTCCGCAGGAGCGGGATCAACTTTGAGGGTCCCGCCCCTCGGCCGCTGGAGCGGGTCAAGATCACTCTGAGCGACGACGGGCAGCTTGTGATCGATAAGAGTGTTCAGTTCCGTTTCGAGCGAGGCGACTGGACCAAGCCGGGGGCGTTTCTCCCGCTTAAAGTGTAGCGCCGTTCCAACCGACGCGGTGAAAGGGTACGATTCTGGATGCCCAACCTGAACGAGTTGAAGAAAAGGATCGTCGAGTCGCAGCTATGGCGCTCGATGTTTCGCCACGATTATCCGGATACCCCACGCAACCGGGTGCTGCAGATCATGGCGAATGTCTGGCTGCACCTGCACCCCCCCAAAATACGACGCCATGCCATCAAGATCCGCTTCACCTGGTGCATGGGCGGCGTTACCTTCCTGATGTTCCTGGTCACGGTGGTGACCGGTGTCATCCTGATGTTCTACTATCGCCCGGTGGCTGAGTACGCCTATGCCGACATGAAATACCTGCAATACGATGTACCGTTCGGGATGATCATGCGCAATATGCATCGGTGGGCGGCCCACGGCATGGTGATTACCGTTTGGCTGCACATGTTCCGCGTGTTTATGACCGGCTCATACAAGCCGCCGAGAGAGTTCAACTGGGTCGTAGGGGTCGTGCTGCTGACCATCACGCTGCTCCTGAGTTTTACGGGCTACCTGCTGCCATGGGACCAGCTTTCGATCTGGGCCGTGACGGTCGGCACCAACATGGCCAGGGCTACCCCCTTCGTTGGAAGTGAGGGTCCATTTGGCGAGGTGGTCGGTGTGACCCCGCGGTATGATGCTAGGGCCTTCTTGCTTGGCGGCACCCTCGTCGGACCTCCTGCGCTCCTCAGGTTTTACGTACTGCATTGTATTTTCTTACCCATCCTGATCAGCCTTCTCATGATCGTGCATTTTTGGAGGATCAGGAAAGACGGGGGGATCTCGGGCCCATTATAGTGATTAGTGGTCAGTGATGAGTGAAGAGTGGTAGCTGACAACCAGCGGCGAGCGAAGCGATGGCCGAAGCAAAAGAGAATACGACGCCGAAACCGACTGTACAATCTGCCGATGCGAAAGAACCCGCAGTGGCGGATAGGGTCCATGTCTGGCCCTACCTCGTCCGTAACGAGTTCATCTGTTCGATCATCGTGATGGTGATTCTGACCGTCTGGTCGATCACGATCGACGCCCCTTTGGAGGAGCCGGCCAATCCGACACAGACCCCCAATCCAAGCAAGGCGCCATGGTATTTTCTTGGACTTCAGGAGATGCTGGTCTATTTCGATCCCTGGTTTGCCGGCGTCGTCCTGCCCAGCTTGATCATCGTCGGGCTCATGGTCATCCCATACGTCGATGTGAATCCTAAGGGTAACGGGTATTACACCTTTCGAGAGCGTCCCTTCGCGATTACGACGTTTCTATTCGGCTTTTTCTTCCTATGGATCTCGCTCATCATCACGGGCGTGTTCTTCAGAGGTCCAGGCTGGAACCTCTTCTGGCCGTGGGAGATCTGGGACCCCCACATGGTCATTGCGCTTACTAACGTCGATCTGCCTGCGTGGGGTCCGCTCCGGTGGATGGGCAATCCCAAGATCTTTGGGGTTGAGGTGATCGGGCTCGTATTGATTGCGCTCTACTTCGGCACGGCGCTCGTTTTTTACTTCCTGAAACGGGATACGAACGACACGATCCGTCAGTTGGGTCCTGTACGTTACGGGATCGTGGCCTTCCTCTTCCTGACGATGATGAGCCTACCGATCAAGGCGTTTCTCCGTCTGGCATTCAACATCAAGTACGTCTGGGTGACGCCCTGGTTCAATATCTAACGCTACAGTCGAGGATGCCTGGTGCAGTCGTGGAGAGGGTGGCGCACGCGTAAGCTGGCAGAGCAGCGATCCTTACGGATTCTGTTCTTTGTTTCGAGCATACTCTTTGTGTTGGTCGCCGTCTGGGCCGTGTGGAATGAGGAAAAGACCCGGCGTCCGTGGAAAGCATACCAGCAAGAGTTTAATCGGCTGGAGTATGAACAGGTCGCTAGGGGACTGGCCGAGGAGCGATCGAAGCTCAACACGCCGGACGTTCGGGCCACCCTTGCCAAGTTGCAGGCGGACCTCAAGGCGGCGCAGGGGAGGTTGGTCGGACCCGAGTCGGCCAAAGCGCAACAACTCCTTGCGCAACGCGAGTCCGAGTATGCAGCGATGAATATGAAAGCCCAGTTTCTCAAGAGCGAACTGGATGAAGCGCTCTATTGGGTAGAGCATGCCATTCAGGAAAAAAAAGATACCACACAGCCCCGAGCCAAGGCAGCGGCGATTGAAAAACAGCTACAGGGAGTCACCGCGCAGGCGGATAGGCTGAACGCGCAGGCGGAGGAGGCTCGCGGGATCGTCAAGCGGTTTCAGGGCGATGTGGATGCCATTCAGGGCCGGATTGAGGAACTCAATGCCCCGGTTATCAACCTTGAGCGACGTCTGGAGTCGATCAGGGCTCGCTCTCCAGAGATCAAGCAGATTGTTGTGGAGGGCCTGGCGACCAATGAGTTCAAGGAGCCGATCCTGACTGTCGATCGCTGCGCGACATGCCACCTTGCGATCGACCGGCCCGGCTTTGAGCAGGTCAAGCAACCGTTCCGCACCCATTCGTATCGGGAGGTCCTGTTGGGCAATCATCAGATCGCCCGCTTCGGTTGCACAGCGTGCCACCAGGGACAGGGACCGACCCTCGATGTTGACGCGGCGCACGGCGAGGTCCCTCACTGGAATCGTCCGTTGCTGCGCGGCGACTTTGTGCAGACAAGTTGTCGGAAATGTCATGCCGACAAGAAGGAGTTTGCGCTGGCGCCCGTCTATTCGCGCGGTAGACAGATGGTGGAGGAACGCGGTTGTTTCGGGTGTCACAGTATGCCGGGGTTCGAGAAGGTTCCGAAGGTGGGGCCGGATCTGACACGGATCGCCAACAAGGTCGATCCGAGTTGGCTCGTCCGCTGGATCAAGAAACCACGAGAGTACCTCCCCAAGACGAAGATGCCCCATTTTGAGCTGTCTGATGACGACGCGTTGAGCATCGCGGCGTATCTTCTCCGTGCTTCCCAGCCCATGCCGGAGCTTCAGGGGACGTTTCAGGCTCTCGCCTCGGCCGAACGCGGAAAGGAGATCGTGAGCAAGGTCGGCTGCCTTGGCTGTCACCGGATCCCCGGAATTGAGGCGCAGACTCCGCCTTCCGGCGCGCCATCCGCTACATCTCCGGTTCAGGCCCTTACTGCGCAGTTCGCCCCTCCTCCCTTGCCGGAGGATCAGGATTTCGCGCCGGATCTTTCAAACATCTCCGGCAAGGTGAACGCGGACTGGCTGTTCGCCTGGGTCAAGAATCCGAAGCAGTTTCGGCCGACAACCAGGATGCCCAATCTGCGTCTCTCCGACGACGAGGCTCGGGCAGTCACCGCCTTCCTGATGACGCTGGGACAGAAGCAACGGGTTGCCGGCCTGGAGCAGGAGGTGAAAAAGGCCCAGCGGGTCGCGGCAGGTGAACGCCTGATCCGCAAGCGGGGTTGTTTTGGCTGCCACGACGTTAAAGGGTTTGAGACGTCGGAGAAGATTGCGCCGGATCTCAGCAACTTCGGCCAGAAGCGATTGCTGGAGCTGTTCTTCGGCGAGGCGGTCCAGGTCAAGCAGACTTGGCAGGATTACACCTTCTGGAAGCTGAAGAATCCCCGGATCTACGCCACCGAACGGGTGGAGCAGTTGATGCCGAACTTTGGCTTTACCGACGAAGAGGCAAAGACGCTGAGGGTCTACCTGAAGAGCCTCAGCGTCGAGCGTGTCCAGCCGCAGTTCCAGAGGGGTCTTTCCGATGAAGAGCTGGCCATTCAGAACGGACGGACCCTTGTAAAACGCTACAACTGTAACGGATGTCACGTCATCGAGGGACAGGGTGGCGCAATAGCTGCTTTTTACGCTAACGAGACCAGAATTCCGCCTCCCCTTGAGGTGGGAATGATGCATGAGGGGGAGAAAGTCCAAGCCACCTGGCTGTACCAATTCCTTGGGCGACCAATCCCACTCAGGCCGTGGCTGGACGTCCGGATGCCGACATTCGGCCTCAGCATCGAGGAATCCACTGCCTTGACGAAGTATTTTGCGGTGATGGGCAAGCAGCATGTGCCCTATGAGTATGTCTCAGTGGGGGAGCCATCCCACGAGTTGATGAAGGCCGGTCGATTACTGATGTCGAAGGACTACTTCGACTGTTTCACATGTCACCAGCAGGGTGAGAAAAAGCCCGAGGGCCCGCCGGAGAGCTGGGCGCCTGATCTGAGTCTGGCCAAGCGCCGCTTGCGGCCGATCTGGATCGGCAAGTGGCTGAAGGATCCGCAGAAGATCCAGCCCGGGACCAAGATGCCCAGCTACTATCCGGACGGTCCGGGCGATATCCTCGAGGGGAAGGAGGACCGGCAGATCCAGGCGATTACTGAATACCTGATGCGCTTAGGGGAGAACTGATGTATATTGTCGGCGCGATGGGCGAAGTCCAACGAAGCTGAGTCATATACCGACAGAAGGAGGCAATGCTCCATGCGCAGGATACGCGAAATAGTCGCAGTGACCGTTGCGGCGGGTTTTTTTCTTGGAACCGCCGTTCAAGCCTTCGCTTATGAGGGCGGCGAGATAAAAGACGGCGGGACGATCACCGGTACGATTAAGTTTGCCGGTACCCCACCAGCGCGGAAGGAACTCCAAGTCACCAAAGACAAGGAGATCTGCGGGAAGAAACCACACCTGGGCTGGGATCTTATTGTCGGTCCGAACAAAGGGATCGAAAACGCTGTGGTGAGTCTGCTTGATGTGAAAAAAGGGGAGAAGTGGACGATCACGAAGGCCACGCTGGATCAGAATGGGTGTGTTTATGTGCCGCATGTCGTGGTGATGCCTGCGGGCGGCGACCTGGATATCCTGAACAGCGATGGGATTCTCCACAACATTCATACCTATGGTAAGGCGAACCCATCGATCAACAAGGCTCAACCGAAATTCAAGAAGGTATTAACCGAAAAGTTCGCGAAACCGGAGATTGTCAAGGTCACCTGCGATGCCCATAGTTGGATGCTTGGCTGGCTTGTTGTCTCCGACCATCCGTATGTCGCCGTCACGAACGATAAGGGCGAGTTCACCCTCAGCAATGTTCCACCAGGACACTATAAACTTGAGGTCTGGCAGGAGACGCTCGGCAAGAAGGTGCAGGACGTGGTCGTCAAAGCGAAGCAGGAGACCAAGCTCAACATCGAGCTCGCTAAGCAGTAGAGCTTACGCAACTAAATTTACAGTTCATCGTTCGTAAGCGTTCAGCGGTCAGCAATCAGCCGTCAGCCTCGGACCAAACGGAAGGGCATAGTCAGAAGCTGACCGCTGCTGGCTGAAGGCTTGCCATAGTCCAACTCATGGGGGAAAAAATGGGGATCGCCAAAAAATATACGTACTTCTTCGGAAAGGGTCGGGCTGAAGGCAGGGCGGAGCAAAAGAATCTTCTCGGGGGCAAGGGGGCGAACCTCCATGAGATGACTACCCTCAAGATCCCGGTGCCGCCCGGCTTTACCATCTCTACCGACGCCTGCATTGAATACTTCAAGCAGGGGAGACGCTTCCCACGTGGGCTCTGGTCCGAGGTCGAGGCCCAGGTTGCCAAGCTGGAGCGCGCTATGGGAAAGCGGTTCGGCGATCCAAAAGATCCCCTTTTGGTCTCTGTCCGCTCAGGGGCGCGGATCTCCATGCCGGGGATGATGGACACTGTGTTGAACCTGGGGTTGAACGACGAAACGGTCCAGGGTCTTATACAGCGTTCCCACAACCCGCGCTTTGCCTACGATAGTTACCGGCGGCTTCTCCAGATGTTTGGGGACGTGGTGCTGGGCATCAAAAAAATAGCGTTTGAGGGGCTCCTCAGCGAAAAGAAGCGGCAGAAAAGGGCTGCGGCTGACACGGATCTGAACGCCAAAGATCTTCTGGACTTGGTCGGGAAGTTTCAAGCGATTGTTCGGCGCGAAGCGGGGCGGGAATTTCCCCAGGATCCCCAGGAGCAGCTTCGTATGGCGATCGGAGCCGTGTTCGAATCCTGGAACAACAAACGGGCTATCGAGTACCGGCGGATCTATAAGGTGCCGGACGACTGGGGTACCGCTGTGAATATCCAGGCCATGGTCTTCGGCAATCTGGGCGAGGACTCCGGAACGGGCGTCGCGTTCACCCGCGATCCGTCTATAGGGGACAGACGAATCTACGGGGAGTTTCTCCAGAATGCCCAAGGGGAAGACGTGGTGGCGGGCATCAGGACTCCCCGTCCCATTGCGGCCTTGAAGGAGGCGTGGCCTCGCGTCTACCGGGAGTTTGAGCGGATCTGCAGAACGCTGGAGCGCCATTATCGGGACATGATGGACATCGAGTTCACCATCGAGGACGGGAAGCTCTACATGCTGCAGTGCCGCGTCGGCAAGAGGACGGCCCACGCCGCCATCAAGATCGCCGTGGACATGGCCAAGGAGCGCCTGATCGACCGAAAGGTGGCCGTCTTGCGGGTGGAACCCTGGCAACTCGAACAACTGCTACACCCGAGGATCGATCCGAAGTTGCAGATCCGCAAGGTCGCGAAGGGTCTGCCGGCCTCACCGGGCGCTGCCGTCGGGAAGGCGGTCTTCACAGCGGAGGAGGCGGTGGAGGCCGCGGAGCGGCGCGAGAAGGTCATCCTGGTCAGGCCCGAGACCTCTCCGGAGGACATCGCGGGGATGGTGGCCGCCCAGGGGATCCTCACTGCTCGAGGAGGCCTCACCAGCCATGCTGCCGTGGTGGCGCGGGGCATGGGGAAGGCCTGTGTTGCCGGCTGCACCGATATCGTCGTCAACGAGGAAGACGGATACTTTCAGGTGGCGAATCTGACCGTTCGACGAGGAGACCCGATCACGATCGACGGCACGACGGGTGACGTCATCATCGGAGAGGTGAAACTGACTCAGCCTGAAGAGCTGACCGGTGAGTTTGGCGCTCTGATTGCGTGGGCAGACGGCTTTCGGAAGATCGGTATCAGGACCAACGCCGATACGCCGAAAGATGCGCAGGTCACGCGACAGTTCGGCGCCGAGGGAATCGGCCTCTGCCGAACCGAACATATGTTCTTCGAGGGGGATCGGATCGTCGCCGTACGGGAGATGATCCTGGCCAAAGACGCTGCCGAGCGTCGGAAGGCCCTGGCCAAGCTCCTGCCGATGCAGAAGCAGGACTTCAAGGCGATCTTCGAACTCATGGACGGTCTCCCTGTTATCATCAGGACGTTGGATCCCCCATTGCATGAGTTCCTCCCGAGAAAGGACGAGGAGATTCGAAAGGTCGCGGAGAACATGGGGGTATCGGAGGAGGCGCTCAAGGAAAAGGTTCGCTTCCTCCAGGAGTTCAATCCGATGCTGGGCCATCGTGGCTGCCGCCTCGGGATTACCTACCCTGAGATCACCGAGATGCAGGCGCGGGCGATCTTTGAGGCGGCTTGCGAGCTGAAACGGGAAGGGAAGCGCCCATTTCCGGAGATCATGATCCCTCTCGTCGGCCACGTGAAAGAGCTGCAGCTCCAGCGCGAGATCGTAGATCGGGTTGCTCGAGAGGTGATGAAGGAGTATGGTGTGAAGGTCCGCTACCTTGTGGGGACCATGATCGAGCTGCCCAGGGCGGCGTTAGTGGCCGATCAGATCGCCGAGGCGGCCGACTTCTTCTCCTTCGGGACCAACGACCTGACCCAGACCACCTTCGGGTTTTCGCGGGACGACTCTGGCCGGTTTCTCCCCCTCTATTTAGAGAAAGGGATCCTTTCGTCCGATCCCTTCGCCGTCCTCGACGAACAAGGAGTGGGAACGCTCATGCGGATCGGGATAGAAAAAGGACGGCGGGCCAAGCGACAGTTGGAGGTCGGCATCTGCGGCGAGCATGGGGGCGAGCCCAACTCCGTCGAGCTCTGCCACCGGTTAGGCCTGGATTACGTGAGCTGCTCCCCGTACCGTGTCCCCATCGCCAAACTGGCGGCGGCCCATGCCGTCCTGAAGGGGCAGGTCAAGGTCAAGGAGATGGGGGAGAAATAGGACCTCCCCTATTTAGGGAGCGCAGGCGCGGCTACCGTGAGATCTGGGAAGCACTGGCTCCCTCACGTCGGTTTTCCGCTGGCCATTTGCTTAATGTTTTCCTGGGTCCAAGGTCTTCCCCGCGCGCGCAGAGAGGATATACGCTTCCAGAGCCTTCATCTTGGAATCGTCACCCGTAAGTTTCTTCCCCTCCATCGGGTTTTCGATGCACCAATTAATCATGTCCCTGAGGAGGGCGAGCGCCTTCAACTGCGTCTGGAACTTGGGATAGGTCTCGGGATGTGTGTTTGAAGCATTCGGATGGCACATGTCACAGGAAATGCCGTTGGTTCCCAGCGACGAACTGTGAAAGAGGTTATAGCCTTCCTCGATCACCCGCTTCTGCTCGGCGGCCCAGACGCGCAACTCCCGCTCCGTGTGCAGCACCCCCCCGTGGACGAGTAGAAGGGGCAAGTTCTGTTCGACTTCTCTCATCTCGACGAATGGCTGGCCGTCGATGGACAGATAGACTGTCGTCTCCTGCTGGGGGAGTCTGGCGAGGACGCGGTAGTCACAGTACTTCATCAGCGCCATGAGGAGCTTCGCCACCTGTCGGGCTTTCTCCGGGGGGAGTACCGTGCCCTGCCGATAGCCCTCCACGATGACCGTCTTCTTCTTATCGCATGCCGTCACCGTTTTCGTGACCCATGGCTCATCGGAAGCAGAGGCCACATGCATGGCGAAAGGTCCGGCAGCGCCTGTGGCATTGATGTGCCGCGTAACGAAGAGGGCGCCGGCTACAGCCATCACGGCAATGAGGCCGAGCGCCCCGACAACCAATCGTATTCGCATCGCTTTCCCTCCTTTTCCCCAATCTTAATACGAGGGGCCTGGGGCAGCTGCTTTGCCGGATGCCAGTTGAGCCGCGGCGACGACCGTCGGGTTCCGATCCCACGGTCTGTAAATTTTGTTCGCTTGCCCAGTCGCGAGGAGATCCACGTTCCCCCATCCACAGCCATCAAACTGGTTGAACGGATCAGCCCGATCCATCTGGACGGTGAGCTTGGGAAGCCCCTCGGGAGCGTACGGCCAGGGCCAGGCCGTAGAGAGCACACCGTGAAAGTGAATGTTACCGATCCTGTTCGTCAGGACCTGGTGGGTGTGGGCGTGGATTACCGTCACAGACGTGAAAGGCGCCAGGAGCTTTTGCACCGCTTCGGCATCGTCGGTCCAGAAGTTCCAGGGCTTGTAGTACTTGTACAGGGGGGAGTGGGAGAAGATCACGAGGGGGGTCGTCTTATCTACCTGGGCCAGATTCTTCCCGAGCCAGTCTCGTTGCTCCTCGCCGACCGTGAACGGCCTGCCCTTCGGATTGTCGAGCTGGGCCATAAAGAGCATCCGCTCCATCGGTTTCATCTTAGGGGCTGTCCAGTAGTCCTCCACGATGACGCTGTTCAGGACGACGAAATGGACCCCCTTGTGGTCGAAGGCATACCACGGGTTGCCGAACAGCTCGCGCCACTTCTCCCCCATGTCGAAGTACCAATCGTGCTCCCCGACCATCATGTACCGTTTCACTTTCAGTTCATCAAGGATTTCTTTGCCGAGCTTCAGCTCCTCAGCTTGGCCGAGCTGGGCCAGATCGCCCCCGAAGAGCACGAAATCGGGCGGTGGGCTCATGGCATTGACATCTTGCACCGCCTTCAGGGCGGCCTTCGCGAAGCGGTGCGTCATCCCTCGGGCGAAGAGGTGAGTGTCGGACACATACGCGAGGGTGAACTTGTCGGCGCCATAGGCCAGCTCCACAGGCTGGAAGGAATGCGGCGCGTAGGAGATGATGTGGTGCCCGAATCGCACCACCAGATCCGAGGCGGCGGCCATGGCGGCCACCTTCCCGGCGGCTGAGAAGAACTCCCGTCGGCTCATCTGTTGCAGTGAGGTGAAGAGCTTCTCCCGTTTCTCGGGACGCAGCATCTGTTGCTTCATCTGTCCTTCCTCCTTGAACTATCGATCCCCTCTACGCTCGAGTTCCTTGACGAGCGAGGGCAGATCGTCGCTGGTCAGGGCCTTCAGGAGTTCGATGAGATCCTCTCGCTCCTGCTCCGAAAGACCAAGAGGCCGTATTCCGCCATCGAGATTCGGGTTCGGCACTCCGCCCTTGTCATAGAACTCAATCATGCTCTTCAGGGACGCTTCACTCCCGTCGTGCATGTATGGCGCGGTCAACGCGATGTTCCTGAGCCCTGGGGTCTTAAAGGCACCGATATCCCTGGGCTGCTTCGTGACGAGATACCGGCCCAACTCGGCAGCCCCAGACTCATGGGCCAGCCCGGCAACATCCGTTTCGATAGCGGCCTTCCGAGCCAGAGCTTCGAAGTTGACGTCCTTCATCGCAACCCCGATGTTGTGGAATTTGTTGTCGGTGAAGAAGGGATAGGAGGCGTTGAACTCATGGCAGGTTATGCAGCGAGCCTTGCCCTGGAATAGCTCCCATCCTCGCTGAGCAGAGGGACTGAGGGCAGTTTTGTCGCCGGCAATGAAGCGATCGAAAGGAGAGTTAAAGGTGTTCAGGGTCCGTTCGAAGGCTGCGATGGCTTTCGCCAGTTGATCGATGGTCAACTCCGCTGTCCCGAAGACTTCTTGGAATCCTCGGCGGTACGTCGGGATCGTCCGTAGTTTCGTCACGAGGGCATCATGTGATGGCATCCCCATTTCAACGGGATTCACAAGGGGCCCTTTGGCTTGCTCCTCCAGGGTCGGAGCGCGGCCGTCCCAGAACTGGGCGTCCAGAAAGGCGGTATTCAACGTGGTGGGACTGTTCCTGACCCCCTTCTTCTGTTGGATTCCCTCGGCGACCTTTTTCCCATCCGCAAATCCAAACTTGGGGTTATGGCAGGTAGCACAGCTAACGGTGTCGTCGAGAGAGAGCCGTTTGTCAAAGTAGAGGGTTCGCCCCAGCGCCACCTTCCCTTCGGTCAGCGGGTTATCCTCCGGGATGATGGGCTCGAGGACGCCGTGCGGCAGTGCTAACGTGTAAGGCCCGGATTCCTGTCGTTGTGCAGAAAAGACCTGTACATCATTGACCGGCCAAAGGCTTACTCCAATGAGTACAGCGCTCAGAGTGACTACAGCGAGTCCCGAGGGTCTCATGCGTCAGCCTCCTTGGTGGAATAGAACGTAAAGATTCAAACGGTGTTTGTCAAGCTATTTCAGGATGGTACTTCAGTGTGCGGCCGGGTAAAAATCGCTTGGCGGGTCAAGGACGAAAGGAGATACTAAGATTGCGAGCCGCCCTGTCGGCGGCCTATGCCGTCAGGCGGGTCAAGGTCAAAGAGATGGGGGAGAAGTGACCTCTCCTATTTAGGAAGCGCAGGCGCAGCTACCTTGAGATCAGGGCAGCTCAGCGACTTCAGGAACGCCACCAGATCCCCCTTTTCCTGGGACGTCAAATGAAGCGGCTTGATCTCTTTCGAGAGGTGGGGATTCTTTGTGCCGCCCTTATCGTAGAAGTCGATCACGTCCTCAAGAGTCTTCGCGCTACCGTCATGCAGATAGGGCGCGCTGGCGGTGATGTTACGCAACGTCGGCGTCTTGAACGCTCCCTTTTCGGACTCTTTCTTCGTGACCTTAAAGCGGCCAAGATCCGGGTCCGCCTTGTCCATGCCCACGCCGATGTTATGATAGCTTTCATCGGTGAAATTGAAGCCCGTATGACAGGTCTCACAGTTCGCCTTTTCTCGAAAAAGGATGAGCCCACGCTTGGCGCTCAGAGTGAGGGCCTTTTGGTCCCCGGCCGCAAACCTGTCAAAGGCAGAGTTGCCACAGAGGAGGGTTCGCTCGAAGGATGCGATGGCCTTGCCGACTCCGTCTTTGGTCACAGGAGTGCCGAACACCTTCTTGAATTGCTCCCGGTATCCCTCCAACTTATCCAGGGTCGAAACCATCCCTTGCAGGGTGTGACCCATCTCGATCGGGTTTTGGACCGGGCCCAGCGCCTGGTCTTCCAGCGAGGGCGACCGGCCATCCCAGAACTGATCCTGGCTGAAGAGGCGATTGATCGTGACCGGGGCATTGCGCCCGCCCACCTGGCCTTTAATCCCAGTGGAGGTGGGGCGGCCGTCTGAAAACCCTTTGTCCGGCGCGTGACAGGTCGCGCAAGCCACGGTCCCGTCGGCTGAGAGTCGCTTGTCAAAATAGAGCTGTTTGCCGAGGTTGATCTTGGCGGCCGTCAACGGATTGTCTGGGGGGATATACGCCGCATCCTCTTGCAGACCCAACGGCATCTTGAGCTTGTACGCTTCCTCCGCGCCGCTTCCCATAACGGAAAGACCCAATACCATGGAGAATAGCGTGCCAACAATGAGTACCCCTCTCGCCCGTCGTTGCATGCTGTCCCTCCCGGTCCTCGTGTGACCGCCGCGTTTACGCAGCAATTCAGGCCTGTTCACCTTCGCCCCGTCAACAGCTCCTTGCCATCACTTCGGCGTTTTTATATAGCACATCCGAAGAGGCAACACAATGACTGAGACATCATTTTTTTAGGGTGCGTCGAGCGGTCTACAGCCGGAGGTGGCGCAAGGGGATACCCGTTTTTCATTGACTTCGCTTCGCGGCTCGGCTAGATAACGTAGTCTATGCTGAATCATAGCGAGAGGTCAATGACCCATACCCGTGCACGAGTTCACAACCCCTGGCCCCATCGATTCGCCCTGGCGACCGCGACATCAACGTTGTTGTTGATCTTTGTAGGCGGCCTGGTTACGAACACCGGAGCGGG
>JAGWRQ010000032.1 GCA_028869615.1 Candidatus Methylomirabilota bacterium
CGAGGGTCCCACGGCGCACCAGCTAAGGATCATTCATTCCGCCTTCTCCCAACCGGCGAAGCAGTTGCGCGCGAGCATCCATCGTCATACACTAGTATTGTTGAAGGAGTACGTGATGCGGATACTGATTGTTGACGATGATGCGGATATGCGGAGGCTTCTGCTGCGGACACTCCAGAGATGGGGGTACGACGTCGTCTCTGCAGCCGATGGCGCGCAGGCGTGGGAGCTTCTCCAGAACGAACCGATCAGTTTTGTGATCACCGACTGGATCATGCCGAAGCTGGATGGGTTAGGGCTCTGCCGCCGGATCAGGGAGGGGCGATTTGAGAGATACATCTACATCATCCTTTTGACAGCGAAGAACTCAAAGGATGAACTTATTAAGGGGATGGAAGCCGGCGCCGATGATTTCCTGATCAAGCCCTTCAATGCCGGAGAGCTCAAGGTCCGGATCAGAGCAGGAGAACGAATCGTCCGACTGGAAAGTAATCTGGAAGAACAGAATAAAAAGTTGCAAGAGGCCTATTCCAGGATTCGTGAGGACCTTGATGCCGCTGTGACGATGCAGCGAAGCCTCCTGCCGAGTCGCACACTGGTCGTCCCTGGATTCAGTTTTGAGTGGATATTTACTCCCTGTCATTTCGTTGCAGGCGATATCTTTAATGTCTTTCAACTCGATGAGCACCGGGTCGGCTTTTATATTCTTGACGTCGCCGGTCACGGGATTCCCGCGGCGATGCTGTCAGTCACCTTGAGTAAGCTGCTCTCCCCCACCGTCTGTCAGGGAAGTGCTTTAATGCGCTTCATCCCGAACCCCCCCCATTACGACATCGCCATGCCCGCGGAGGCTGTCCACGCCCTCAACCAACTGTTTCGATCCGAGAACGATGCGATGCAGTACTTCACCATGATCTACGGCATCGTTGAGACCCGGAGCGCTCGAACGCTGTTTACTCAGGCCGGCCATCCATCCCCCATCTATCAACCCAAGGAGGCCAAAGCCAAACTGCTGGGAACAGGGGGGTTCCCTGTGGGGATGTTACCCGACGTCAAGTATGGGGAAGAGGAGCTGCGCCTCCATCCCGGCGACCGGCTCTTCTTCTACTCCGACGGCATTCCGGAATGTACCGGGAAGAATGGGGAGCGTTTTTCCGTAGACCGCCTCACGGCTTTCCTGGAAGAGTGGCGGGACCGGCCGTTACGGGACGTGATGGCTGGGCTAGAGCAGACGCTCAGACGCTGGAGGGGCGGCGATGAGTTTGAGGACGACATTACCCTGCTGGCGCTTGAAAGGGAAGCGATGTAGCGGTCAGCCCTTAAGCTGATCGCTGACAGCTGTACGTTTAGGAGGACATGGATGCAACCGAGTTCACGCCCAGCATCGATTATTGACGAACTCAACCGCCTGGCCGACAGTCTGCATGAGTGCGTTGTCAGCAAGTGTCCCGCCGCGCCGCGAGTGATTAACGAACTCAACCGCCTGGCCGACAGTCTGCATGAGATGGTCGACGCCCTTGCCGAAAGCGAGGCCAAGTTTCGCGGGCTGGTAAATGATGCGCCGGATGCCATGCTGCTGGTTGACCAGGCGGGACGCATCGTACTCGCAAATGAGGAAGCGGAGAGGCTGTTCGGCTATACGCAGCAGGAGTTGCTGGGCGCGCCCCTTGAGATGCTGGTGCCCGAACGTCTCCGCAGTCAGCACGTCACGCATCGCGCCGCCTACCACACCGCCCCTGTGACGCGGCCCATGGGGGTGGGTCTGGAATTATACGGCGTGCGCAAGGATGGGCGTGAGTTTCCCGTCGACATCAAGCTGAGTCATTATCCCACCAAGGATGGCGGCATCGTCATGAGCGCGATTCGTGACATCACCGTCCGCAAACAGGCAGAAGTCCAACTGCACTTGCAAACCACCGCACTGGAAGCCGCGGCCAACGGCATCGTCATCACGGACCGGGAGGGGACGATCGTCTGGGTCAATCCCGCCGCCACCCCGCTTACGGGCTATACGGCCCAGGAGTTGCTCGGTCACAATCTGCGTCTCCTCAAGTCAGACCATCATGACGCCGCATTCTTTCAAGACCTCTGGAGGACGATTCTCGCCGGGCAGATCTGGCACGGAGAGATGATCAACCGGCGTAAGGATGGAAGCCTCTACACCGAGGAGCAGACCATCGCTCCCGTTCGAGACAGCCGGGGCCAGATCACCCATTTTATCGCGGTCAAGCAGGACGTTACCGCCCGCAAGCGGGCGGACGCGGACCTGGCAGCCGCCCACACCGAACTGGCTCAACTGTATGAGACAACGAAGGACCTTGCCTCGCGGTGGGAGGCGCTCTTTACGCTGAGCCGGCTGCTAAACCGATCGCTCGAACTCAATGAGGTCTTCGGGACGTTTGCCCGGGCGGTGGAGTCTTACGTCCCGTATGACCGCTTGGGGGTGATTCTTCCGGAAGGCGATCAACTCAGGGTGGCCTACTCCGTGGCTCACGCTCCACTTGCTTCCTACCAGGGACAGAGCTGGCCAAAGACGAACGATACGGCGATCGAGTGGATACTCACCCACAGGGAGCCACGGCTTATGCGCGATCTGGTCAAGGAGGCGGGGTTCCGCGATGAGGTCTATCTGGCGCAGGAGGGGGTCGGGTCCTGCCTCGAGCTTCCTCTCCTGGTTGGAGGAGAGGTACTTGGGGTCTTCTTCCTCGACAGCCTGACGACCGGAACCTACGCCGCACACGACATTGAGCGCCTGCTCCCTTTGGCCGATCAGGTGGCCATTGTCATTGAGCACAGCCGGCTCTGGGGTTCGCTGCAACGTCATGCCGAAGCGCTGGGACGGGAGATTGAAGAGCGCAAGCGGGCGGAGGCAGCGCTCCAGCAAGCGAAATCCGCCGCCGAAGCGGCCAACCGCGCTAAGAGCGATTTTCTGGCCAAGATGAGCCATGAGATCCGGACACCGCTCAACGCTGTCATTGGGATGACCGAGCTCACCCTCGACACCGCGCTCACGACGGAGCAACGAGAGTTCTTGCAGGTGGTGCAATCCTCCTCCGAGGCGTTGCTGACGGTCATCAACGATATCCTCGATCTCTCTAGGATTGAGGCGGGTCAGATGGCGATTGAGGAAGTGGCCTTTCACCTGCGGGAAGTGGTTGAAGGCGTGGCCGAGGTTTTGAGCATTCGGGCCCAGAAAAAGGGGCTGGAGCTGACATGCTATGTGGATCCCGCACTGCCATCGCGCGTGCTCGGCGACCCCACGCGCCTGAGGCAGGTGTTGGTGAACCTGGTGGGCAATGCCATCAAGTTCACGGAGCGCGGGGAGGTAGCCATCCAGGTTGAGCAGACGAAGGCTGAAGCACCCGGGCAAGTGGGGCTCCATTTTTCGGTGACCGATACCGGGATCGGCATTCCCAGAAGTCAGCAGGCCAGGATCTTTGACCCGTTTGCTCAGGCGGACGCCACCACAACGCGGCGGTTTGGGGGGAGCGGGCTGGGCTTGAGCATCTCGAAGTCCCTCATGGAGCTGATGGGCGGGCGGATATGGGTGGAGAGCGAGGTCGGCAAAGGATCCACCTTCCATTGTGATCTGGTGGTGTCCGTGGCGGAGCCAGAAGCTGAGACGGCGCGAGCGGGGGGCGAGGTGTATCCCGATTTACGCAACGTAGCGGTGCTGGTGGTGGATGACAATCCAACTAATCGCCTCATCCTGCGTCGGACGCTGCACACGTGGGGTGTGTCCGTAGGGGAAGCAGGCGGCGGGGAGGAAGCTCTGGCGTTGTTGCGCGCGCCACAAGCGGGCTACCAGGTCGTCATTCTGGACCATCAGATGCCGGGCATGGACGGGGTGGCCGTGGCGCGGGCGATCCGGCAGGACCCAAAGCTTCAGCGGATTAAGTTGGTGATGCTCTCATCCTGGGAAGGGCTGCCCACCGCCACCAGGGAGGAGGTAGGGATCACGGTGGTCCTCGCCAAGCCGGTCAAACAGTCAAAGCTCTTGGATGTGTTGTTGGGGCTGCTTCGAAGGGCCGAGGAAGCGGAGGCGCCCGCTGAGCTGCCGATCTCGGAGGTTAGACGCCCCACACTCCAGCGACACATCCTGCTGGTCGAGGACAACGTGGACAATCAGAACCTGGCGAGAAGGATTCTGGAGAAGGCCGGATACTGGGTGGTGATCGCGGGGAATGGGATAGCGGCCGTGAACGCGGTGCGGCAGGCCCGCTACGATCTCATCCTGATGGACGTACAGATGCCGGAAATGGATGGGTTTGAGGCGACTCAGGCCATCAGGGCATGGGAACGAGAGCATAACGTGGGACGGGCGCCTATCATCGCTATGACGGCGCATGCGATCGCGGGGTATCGGGAGCAGTGTCTGCAACAAGGAATGGATGATTATCTGACCAAGCCGCTGAGGAAGGATCTCCTGCTTCAGACAGTACGGCGCTACCTGGACGAGTTGGATGGGGCTGGTGAGGATACTGTCCAGGAGGTCCCATGAGGAGACGCGGAAGATGGGGGAGCACACGACGGTCGTCCATGTTGACGAGGATCTCGCGGATTTGATCCCGGAGTTCTTGGAGAATCGTCGCCGGGATGTAGAACGGATCAAGCGGTTGGTCGAGGAAGGCCAGTACGAGGAACTTGCGCGATTAGGCCACAGCATGAAAGGGTCGGGAGGCGGCTATGGGTTCACGGAGATCAGCGAGATAGGACAGGGAATCGAGGAGGCCGGCGCGCGTGGCGATCGAAAGGCTATTACGACGCTGTGCGAGCGGCTGGCCACGTACCTTGCGACGGTCACCGTTCAAGTCCGGCGACCCGAATAGGCAAAGGAGCCCACGCGATGCAGCTTGACCAACGGAGAGCAGGCGATGCGCTGATTGTGACGCCACTGGAGGACCGGCTGGATGCCAGAGTCGCAACTGATTTCAAGGAGCGGATGATCGAACTGATCACTGCAGGCAACACCAAGATTGTCCTGGACCTCTCCAAGGTAGAGTTTATCGACAGCAGCGGTCTGGGGGCGATTGTCTCGAGCCTGAAGCGAATGGGAGGACGCGGAGATTTGGTGGTGTGCGGGTTGCAGGAAACGACCATGACCCTGTTCAAGCTGACGAGGATGGACCGGGTGTTTCAGGTCTTTGAGAGTGAGCAGCAGGCCGTGTCAGCCTTGGGCGGCGAAAAGGGATGAGGCAAGTTGAGCGAACGACGGATTACATTGGCTGTCACCAGCGATCTGCAAAATGTACCGCTTATCGGTCAGGCGATACAACGGCTCTGCTCCCTTACCCCGCTGTCCGATCTCGAATCACACCAGATAGCGTTGTGCGTGGTCGAGGCGGTCAATAACGCCATCGTGCATGCCTACAACAGTGAGGCGGAGCATGAAGTAGAGGTGATCTTTTGCCAGCATTCGGACCGGCTGATCGTTCAGATCTGTGACGCGGGAAAAGCTATGGACCCGGATCGCCTTGCACCGCAGGCCGCTTCACCCCTCGATTTCGATCCCTGCTGCCTGGAGCGTCTGCCCGAGAGGGGGTTGGGGCTCGCGATTATCAGGAACACCATGGACGAAGTCACATATACCACATCCCACGGGAAAAATATTCTGACCCTGACAAGGTTTCTCAAACCGTGTGGATCCAGAGAAGAACCGTTGAGGGAGTGACCAATGTCGACCAGGGGGCTTGAGCAGGATCCGGGACCGGAATCCGGCACGCGTCGCCATCTGGCCCTGACGGTATCAGCCTTTCAAGACGCAATCCGCTATCATGCCCGGTATTCGTTAGGGAAAAAATGGGAGCGCTGTTCCAGCCACGAGCTGTTTATGGCCGTGGCGTTCGCTGTTCGAGACGCCCTCATCGACCGGATGCTGGACACAGAGGAGCGGTATCAACAGGCCAATCCCAAGCGCCTGCATTATCTCTCCATGGAGTTTCTCCTGGGCCAGTCCTTGAGAAATAACCTGAGCAATCTGGGGATGCTCGATCCTTGCCGGGAGGCGCTCCGCACGATGGGTGTCGATCTCGATGAGATACTGGAAGGCGAATCTGAGGCCGCACTGGGAAATGGCGGCCTCGGTCGCCTGGCGGCCTGCTTTCTGGACTCTCTGGCTACCATGGGTATGCCGGGGTACGGATACGGCATCAACTATGAGTACGGCCTGTTCAAACAGGCTATTGACAGTGGATACCAGAAAGAAAAACCGGATAACTGGCTGGCCCGCGGCAACCCCTGGCAGATCGAGCGTCCTGATGAAGCCTGCATCGTGCCCGTATACGGTCGCGTCGAACATGGCATTGATCGCGCCGGGGGGTATAATCCCATGTGGATGGATTGGAAGATCATCATCGGCGTCCCGCACGATATGCCGATTGTCGGGTACGGCGGGAACACGGTCAATGTGCTGCGATTGTACTCGGCGCGATCATCCGAGGAGTTCGATATGCAGATCTTCAATGAGGGGGACTATTTGAAGGCGGTCGAGCAGCAGATCGCCTCGGAGACTATCTCCAAGGTCCTCTACCCTGCCGACTCGATCGAAGCCGGCCGGGAACTGCGACTGCTCCAGGAATACCTCCTTGTGGCATGCGCCCTCCGAGACATTGTCCGTCGATACGGCAGGAATCATGGCGACTTTGATCAGTTCGCCTCCAAGGTCGCCATTCAGCTCAACGACACCCATCCGGCCCTGGCCGTTGCAGAATTGATGCGGATGCTGGTTGACGAACATGCCCAACCCTGGGAGACCGCCTGGGAGATTACGCAGGCCACACTGTCGTACACCAACCATACCCTGATGCCGGAAGCGCTGGAGAAATGGTCGGTCTCGCTGCTCGAGGCCGTCCTGCCTCGGCACCTGCAGATTATTTACGAGATCAACCGCCGGTTCCTGGCACAGGTGGCCTCCATGTGGCCGCGCGACCACGAGCGATTGCGACGCATGTCCCTGATTGAGGAAGGAGAGCAGAAACGGGTGCGCATGGTCAACCTCGCGATTGTCGGCAGCCATGCCGTAAACGGCGTATCGACTCTCCACACTCAACTGGTGCGAACCGCTTTGGCGCCTGATTTCGCTCAACTCTGGCCGGACAAATTCAGCACCAAGACGAATGGCGTTACACCGCGACGCTGGCTGCTTCAAGCGAATCCGCTGTTGGCCGATCTCATTACCAACACGATCGGGAACGGTTGGATCGCCGACCTTGATAAGCTGAGGGCCTTGGAACCTTACGTGCAGGATGCAAGTTTCCGGCAGGCATTTATGGCCATTAAGCGGGTCAACAAGGTGCGATTGGCGCGACTCATCTATGACGTCAGCCGGGTTGTGGTCAGTCCGGATGCGTTGTTTGATGTGCATGTCAAACGGATTCACGAGTACAAACGGCAACTGCTCAATGTCATGCAGATCGTCCACCAGTATCTGTGCATGATCCAAGACGGGCAAGAGCCTCCTGTGCCTCGTGTCTACATCTTTGCCGGTAAGGCGGCGCCGGGGTACTGGACGGCGAAGCAGATCATCAAATTGGTCACCAGCGTGGGTCAGATTATCAACAACGATCCTCGGGTGAAGGGGCTGATCAAGGTGGTCTTCATTCCCGACTACCGCGTCTCTCTGGCGGAACAGATCGTTCCCGCCGCGGATGTCGACCAGCAGATCTCAATGGCCGGGACGGAGGCCTCAGGGACGGGGAGCATGAAGTTCGCGATGAACGGAGCCCTCATCGTCGGCACTCATGATGGGGCCAATATCGAGATCATGCAAGAGGTGGGCAAGGACAATGTCTTCCTCTTCGGATTACAGGTCGAGGCGATCCGACAGATGCGGGAGCGAGGCTCGTATCATCCTCGAGACTATTATCACCGCAACCCCCATATACGACGTCTCATGGAGACGTTTGCCTCCAACCTGTTCTGTCCGAACCAGCCTGGTCTGTTCCGCTGGATTGATGAGTCGATCCTGGACCACGGGGATCCGTACTTTCATCTCGCCGATCTGGAGTCGTATATCGAAACTCAGAACCGCGTCGCTCAGGCGTTCACAGATCCCGCGGGCTGGGCATGTAAGGCCATCTTCAACGTGGCCCGCACCGGAAAATTCTCGAGCGACCGCGCCATCGCTGAATATGCCCGGGAGATCTGGAACATCCAGCCCATCTTCTAGTGTGTGTCCGACGCGGCCGGTCAGATGAGCGACCGTGACTGACAGCCATCGACTGTGACGCATGCGCCGGTCACTAAGCTCGCCTTTTGAGATGCCAGGAAGACCACGACGGCTGCGACCTCCTCGGGGCGGCCGAATCGGCCAAGCGGCAGCTCGTCCTTGATAAACTGGGCGATCTGAGCCGGGTTCTCGCGCTGCCACCTGTCCCACGAGCCGCCCGGAAAGAGCGTCGAGCCGGGCGCGACGCTGTTGACCAGGATATTGTGAGGGGCCAGCTCCCTGGCGAGCGACTTGGAGAGGCTGATCACCGCTGCTTTGGATGCGTTGTAGGTCATGGCCCCTCCCGACTCCCGCCCCCAGATCGAGGCGATGTTAATGATCCGCCCGCCGCCCTGCCGCTTCATGATCGGTACTGCCAGCCGGACCATCCGGAGCGTCGAGAAGAAATTCAACTCGTACACCTCCCGCCAATCCTGCTCCGAGAGGACTTCCAACTCCCCGCGGCGCGACCCGCCGACGTTGTTGACCAAAACATCAATCCGGCCATACCGGTCCAGCGTCGCCTGCACAAAGCGCTCGGCTCCATGAGGGTCGGTGAGGTCGGCGGTCACCGTGAGGAGTTCGACTCCGTAGGCTTGGATCGCCTGAGCCGCTTCTTCCAGTGCCGGCAGACCTCGACCACAGATGCTGAGTCGACACCCCTCCTCGGCACAACCCAGGGCGATCGCCCTGCCGATCCCCCGGCTTCCGCCGCTCACCATCACAACTTTCCCACGCAGCCCCAACTCCATGCGGCCTCCTCCTTCACGCTCTAACTTTACTAGACCCTATCCCCTGCACCCTACTTGTGAGATGGGCTTCCCTGCTCTGGCGGCAAGTCGCATCTTCGTCACCAACAGATGGGCGCGTCGCTGGGGCTCCGGGAGTCGATAGCCGCGGCATGTTGCAAGCACCGTCTGCACGGCGGCATCCAGACCGATCCGATCGCCCTGGGAGACAAAGACCGGCGCCACCCTATCTTTCGTCCGAAGGACCATGCCGATCTGCTCGCCCTGATCCAGCAGCGGCGCAACGCTCCCGCGACGTGTCCGCGGCTCCTGGTGCGTTCCCACCAGACGGCTCTTGGCGCACCCGATCGAGGGAAGATCGAACAGGAGGCCCAGATGACAGGCGAGCCCAAAGCGGCGGGGATGCGCGAGGCCGTGGCCATCACAGATCAGGCAGTCCGGCATCGTCTTGAGTCTGTTCCAGGCCTTGATGACCGCGGGCGTCTCCCGGAACGACAGGAGTCCGGGGATGTACGGGAAACGAACGCTCGCAGTTGCTGTGGCGAGATCCAACACCTCACGCCCGTCGCCGCTCATGACAACGACTGAAGCGTACATCAGCTTTAGGGTCTCATCGTACGCCACATCGACCCCTGCGATTGTGGCAAAAGGTCCGCTACCGTGCAGACGAAGCTGAGAACGCAGCTTGATCTGGATCGCCATGGCCTCTTGCGGTGAGACGTCCCAGGGATGAAGGGTTCGGACACGCATCAGGACAGTGTGAGGCTTCTGGCGGCTGCCATCGGATCGGTCGGACCGAATCCCTTTCCGAGCCGAAACCCATAGCGGATAGCAGCCGTGATGAAGCGCTTGGCGGTTGCAACCGCTTCCGGGACCGGACTGCCCTTGGCCAGTTCCGCGGCGATGGCCGCAGAGAAAACGCATCCGGTCCCATGGGTGTGGGGAGTATCGATTCGCTCGGTATCGAGCTCCGTGAAGCGACTTCCGTCGAACAGGAGATCGATCGCGCGGCCGCTAAGATGGCCCCCCTTGAGGACAACGTACCTCGGGCCAACGCCGTGGATCTGCCGCGCCGCCTGACGCATCCCATTGAGCTCGGTGATCGTCAGCCCTGTGAGCGCCTCAGCCTCCGGTACGTTCGGCGTGAGAACAAGGGCAAGAGGAAGCAGACGTTCGATGAGCGCCTTTACGGCATCAGGCCGAAGTAACGGCGCCCCACTCTTGGCCACCATCACCGGGTCGACAACCAGCCGCGTGATCGCATACGCCTTCACCTTCGCCGCGACCACCTCGATGATCGCTGCGCTCGACAGCATCCCGGTCTTGGCCGCGTCGATGGCGATATCGTCAAGGATCGAATCGATCTGGCGGCCGACGAACTCCGGCGGCAGATCGTGCACCCCTTGGATACCGACCGTGTTCTGAGCCGTGACCGACGTGATCGCCGAGGTCCCGAAGACACCCAGCACTGCAAAGGTTTTGAGATCGGCCTGGATCCCCGCCCCGCCCCCGGAATCAGAGCCCGCGATCGTCAGCGCCCGCCGCATCGCCTCGCCGCCTGCCATATCCGCACCGCATACCTTTTACCGCCCTGGATTGGGCGCTTTCCCTTTCCAGCGCAGATTCGGCTGGCGAGCAGCCTTCACCTCGTCTAGCCGCGAGACCTTGGTCTTGTGCGGGGCGGACCGGACCAGCTCCGGATTGCGCTCGGCCTCCTCGGCGATCCGCTTCATGGCGGCGATGAACTGATCCAGCGTCTCCTTGCTCTCGGTCTCGGTCGGTTCGATCATCATGGCGCCCCTGACGATCAGAGGGAAGTAGATGGTTGGCGGATGAAAGCCGTAATCCATCAGCCGCTTGGCGATGTCAATGGTTTGGACGCCGTGCGGAAGCTGACGCGCATCAGAGAAGACACACTCGTGCTTGCAGTGCTTGTCGTACGGCAGATGGTAGTGGTCCTTCAACTGGTTCATGATGTAATTGGCATTGATCACGGCCACCTCGGCTACGCGACGCAGTCCCGATGGACCCAGCGAACGGATGTAGGCATAGGCCCGCACCAGCGCCGCGAAGTTCCCGTAGAAGGCGCGCACCCTGCCGACACTCGACGGCAGGCCGTCATTCAGGACAAATCGCTTCCCCTTTTTCTCGACGACCGGGACCGGCATGAAGGGCGCGAGATGCGCCTTGAGACCCACCGGCCCCGCGCCCGGACCGCCGCCCCCGTGCGGGACGGCAAACGTCTTATGCAGGTTGAAGTGCAGGACGTCGATCCCCGTGTCGCCAGGTCTCGAGATCCCGATGATGGCATTCAGGTTGGCGCCGTCGCAGTAGACCTGCCCGCCCTTGGCGTGAACGATCTTGGCGATCTCAGCGATCTGGTCCTCGAAGAGCCCAAGGGTATTGGGATTCGTAACCATGATGGCGGCCACGTCCTCGTCCATCGCATCGGCCACGGCCTTGGGATCCAAACGGCCGTTCGGGCCGGACTTGATCTGCAGTACCTCGTAGCCACAGATGGCGGAACTCGCGGGATTGGTGCCATGGGCGGAGTCAGGGACTAGGACCCGTTTCCGTGGGCTCCCCTTCGATTCCAGATACGCCCGGATCAGCATCATGCCCAAGATCTCCCCCTGGGCGCCGGCAGCCGGCTGGAGGGAGATCCGATCCATCCCGCTTACCTCGGCCAGGTACTGCTCCAGTTCATACATCAGCTCCAAGGCGCCCTGGGTCAGGCTCTCCGGCTGATACGGGTGCGCGCAGGAGAAGCCTGGCAGCCGCCATACCTCCTCATTGATCTTCGGGTTGTATTTCATCGTGCAGGAGCCCAAGGGGTAGAAGCCCGTATCGACTCCGTAATTCCATTGCGATAGCCGCGTGAAATGCCGGACCACCTCGACTTCGGACAGTTCGGGGAAACCGGAAATGTCGCGCCGGAGGAGCTTTCTGGGCAACAGCCGCTCCGGTTTCAGCTCCGGGACGTCGCACTCAGGGAGCGTACAGCCTCGCCGACCCTGCGACCCTTGATCAAACAGGAGCGGCTCCTCGAACATCAGTCCCGTGACGCCGACCCCCTCGTCTTGGCCTGTGGCACTTGGCCCGCATGAAATCCCCCCATCCCCCCTTTGTCGCACCTCATCCGTCATCGCCCACCTCCCATCGCCTTGCAGAGCGCGTCGATCTCCTCGCGGCTGTTTTGCTCCGTCACGCAGAGAAGCAGGCAATCCGAGAGCTCTGGGTAGAATCGGCCCAGATCCAAGCCGCCGATGATTCCTTTGGCGAGCAGCGCACGATTCACCTGAGCCGGGGTCCGCCTTTTCACCCGTACCACGAACTCATTGAAGGTGGGGCCTGCGAAGGGAAGCTCGTAGCCGCGGAGTTTAGAGATCGCGTCTTTGGCATAGGCCGTCTTGCGGAGGTTCAGCAGGGCCAGCTCCCTGAGCCCGGCTCGCCCCAGGAGCGACAGATGAACAGTCGCTGCAAGGGCGCAGAGTCCTTCGTTCGTACAGATGTTGGACGTGGCCTTCTCCCGTCTGATGTGTTGTTCTCTGGTGCAGAGCGTGAGGACATAGCCCACCCTCCCGACCTTGTCCTCGGTCTGTCCGACCAGGCGACCTGGCATGCTGCGGATGTAGGCTTCTTTCGAGGCGAAGAAGCCAAGGTAGGGACCGCCGAAGTTCAGATGATTCCCGAACGCCTGGCCCTCTCCCACGACAATGTCCGCCCCGCACTCGCCGGGGGATCGGACGATGCCAAACGATACCGGTTCAGCCACAGCCACAATCAGGAGAGCCCCGACACGGTGAGCGGCCTCCGCGAGCTCATCTAACGACTCCAGGACTCCGAAGAAGTTCGGGCTCTGGACCACAACGGCGCAGGTACGGTCCGACAGCGCCACCTTTACCTTTTTCAGGTCGGTCGTGCCCTGGTCCGTGCAAGGAACCTCGTGCAGGTGGAGGCCAAGCTTGCTCACGTAGGTGCGGGATACCATCCGGTACTCCGGGTGCACGGCCGTGGGCAGCACCACCTCCCGGCGACCGTTAATCCTGTGAGCCATCAGGATCGCCTCGGCCAGGGCGCTGGAACCATCGTACATCGACGCGTTTGCCACCTCCATGCCAGTGAGCTGGCAGATCAGCGTCTGGTACTCGTAGATCGCCTGAAGTGTACCTTGCGACAACTCCGGCTGGTACGGCGTATATGCGGTGTAGAACTCCGATCTGTACACCAGGTGGGAGACGGCGGCAGGGATGAAGTGATTGTAGGCGCCTGCCCCCAGGAAGGAGGAGTATTGATCCACGTCTGCGTTCTTACCGGCCAACCCCTTCATGTGCTTTCGCAGTCCGGTCTCAGAAAGCGGCGGCGCCAGGTTCAGCCCCCGCTTGAGCTTGAGCTTCTGGGGGATGTCGGCAAACAGCTCCTCGCTCGACCGGACGCCGATGGCATCCAGCATCGCGCGGCAGTCGGCCTCCGTGTTCGGGATGTACTCCATCAGTGCTCCTCCGCCGCCAGATAGGCTTTGTACTCCTCAGCGGTCATCAGATTCCCCAGCTCGTCAGGATCAGCGATTCTGGCCACGATCATCCATCCCCGTCCGTAGGGGTCGACGTTGATCTGCTCCGGATTCGATTCGAGCGAGGAGTTGACCTCGAGCACCTCACCGGTCAGTGGACAGTACAGGTCGGAGACGGCCTTCACCGACTCCACGACGCCGAACGCCTCCATCTGACGCAGTACCCTCCCGACCTGTGGCATTTCAGCGAACACGATGTCGCCGAGTTGGCTCTGGGCAAAGTGGGTGATCCCGATACGTCCACGATCCCCTTCAACCTTGACCCATTCATGCGCTTTCGTATAATGCAGCCCCTCAGGAACCATACTCACCTCCATAGCCTTCAACGTGCTCGCTTATAGAAAGGAGTTCGAACGACCCTCGCGGCAATGGGACTATCCCGAATCACAATGTCAAACTCGGTTCCGACAGCCGCGTACTGTACCGTCACATATCCCAGTCCGATGTTCTTCCCGAGCGAGGGCGCGGGTCCGCCGCTAGTGACCTCGCCGATCGGCTGACTGCCCTTGACCAAAGGATAGTGGGAGCGGGCGATCCCCCGACCAAGCATCTCGAACCCCACCAGCTTCCGGCTGATCCCAACCGCCTTCTGCCGCGTAAGCGCCTCGCGGCCAATGAACTCTCCCTTTTCCAGCTTCACAATCCAGCCGAGGTCCGCCTCCAGGACGGTGTGGCGATCGTCGATGTCCTGACCGTACAGGGCCATCTTGGCTTCGAGGCGCAAGGTGTCACGGGCGCCAAGGCCGCAGGGTTGTAAGCCAACCGGCGCCCCTGCCTCGAGGAGGGCATTCCAGAGGGTAGTCACATGCTGCGGTGGGATATAGATCTCGAAGCCGTCCTCCCCGGTGTAACCTGTCCGGGAGATACGGCAGTCGATGCCAATCACTTGTCCTTCGACAAATCGGAAGTATTTCAGCCTTCCCAATTCCACAGAGGTCAGCTTCTCCAGAATCTCCTGCGCTCTGGGTCCCTGGAGGGCCAGGAGGGCCATCTCGTCGCTGGTATTTCTGACCTCCGCGCCTGACACCATGTGCTCACGGATCCAGGCCAAATCCTTCTCGATATTCGCGGCATTCACCGTCAAGCAGTAGCCGTCACTCGTACACTTATACACGGTGATGTCGTCCACAAATGTCCCCTCGGAGGTAGTGAGGGCAGAGTATTGTACCTCTCCGACGGAGAGCCGAGACGCATCATTTGAGGTGAGGTGCTGCACCGCTTCCAGGGCGGCGGGTCCCATGATCTCAATCTCCCCCATATGCGAGACGTCGAACAAGCCCGCCTGCTCCCTGACGGCACGGTGCTCCTCCAGAATCCCGGCATACTGCACCGGCATCTCCCAGCCGCCA
>JAGWRQ010000033.1 GCA_028869615.1 Candidatus Methylomirabilota bacterium
CAGTAGCAGTGTCTGGTTATCGCTGTCCCTTAATGGATCGTCTGTATCGTGATTGGATTCGGGTAGATGCCAATACTCGTCTCTGTAATTCGTCCAAAGGTGAACGCACAGAGTCACTTTGGGTGAACTACGACCCGGAATCTTACCCTCAAGTTATCGGGTGCGGGTTGACCGACAAGAACATGTATCTTTTCGAGCGGCCTGCTCATTATAGGACACGGCAACATGCCCAAAAAAGGCGGTGACGTAAGACCTTTCAACTTCGACCGGGCTGCAAAGTTGCTTGAGACGCACTGGCAGGCCGTCGTGACTGAAGCGGACGCAAGGCCCCAGTTGTGGTACATTGCCGACGCTGCGCTACGCGAGGCAATTCGGGCTTCGGTCAACCACAAACAGGTTGCTTATCGGTTTTGCCTACCTGTTCAGCTTCTCGGGAAACTAACGGATCCAAATTTAGACTGCCTACGTCTTCAAAAAAGGAAGGGCGACAGAAGGGACGTTACCGGATGGGACGCCCGTAGCTTGGCAACCAAAGTAGTCGCACAGTTCAACCAGCGTCAGGAGAATATTCTGGGCACTTCTACAGACCCTTACGTCGGTAACCCGATGCGAATTCCTCGCATGGCCCGAGACGACAAGAGCAAGAAGGACGTAATTGGGTGGAATACGCTGGTAGGCGTCTTGGAGCAGGTAGAGTCGCGATGCGATTCCGCTTTCACTGAAGCGGTGTTCCGAGAGGTCTTATTGGAAATGTTCCGTCGGCAGAAATCCCTCCGCTTTGTATATCCCCTGCCACCACGCATTAGTCTGGAAAATTCTCTTTCAATGGCTCGACGCTTCCTGGAGGAGAAATCTGGGGGTGATAGGGGGCTGGCTCTTTGTGGTGCGCTGTTTGACGCCATAGGTACCCACTTCCGCCTGTACGCGAAAGTTGAGCGTGCTCGAATCAATGCTAGCGATGAAGCTACGGGTCAAGCTGCCGACTTGGAATGTGTCAGTGACGAGGGCAAAGTTGTATTGGCTGTTGAAGTGAAAGAACGTACACTAACGCTAACCGACGTCGAGGGAACACTCAGGAAATGTCGGCAACGCGAGATTAGGGATGTCTTCTTTACAATTCCTGGCGTAAGGGACGAAGAGAAGACCGCCCTTGACGAACGAATTGCGCGGGCATTCGCCGGCGGCCAGAATCTCTACGTGTTCGATTTTTTCGATTTGTCACGCAGCGTTTTGGCGCTAGGGGGAGAACCCATACGCATTACGTTTCTTCAAAAGGTGGGCGAGCATCTCGATCTTTGGAACACTCAACCAGCACACCGCCAGGCTTGGAAGAAGCTTCTGGAGAGTCTTTGACGATTCGCAACTCGTAATCTGCCCTTCCAGGCGGCCTGAAATCCGTACCTCTCGCCTTGGACTCCTGGTACGCACTATTTCGAAATGTATTTCTCCGGCGACTGTTCGAAGGCGCGCTTGCAGCCGACTGCACAGAAATAATAGGTCACCCCTTGATAGACGGCTGTAGCCGCCGCCTGCTTCTCATCCACTGTCATCTTACATACGGGATCTTTAGCCATCGCTCTCCCCTCTTATCTCGCATATTTTCGGTCGATTGCCGCCTTGATCTCTGGAATTTTCTTCCCTTGCTTGTACATGGCATACGCATCCAGCGTAATGTCTTGGCACATCCTTCAGGTATCCGCATGCCGATCCGCGTAGCAATCGAGGTTGTTTCGGTGATCCGCTGACTTGTAGCAACCACAATAACACGGCATCTGCTCGAGCAGCTCTGGCGCCTCCTTCGCGATCCGATAGGTCTCAGCCAGCTTGCCGCTGAACAGCGTCGGCGAGGGTGTGGCCGGGCGTGGATGTCTAGGAACACCCGGCAGGCCGCCGTCGATACCTGCCGCAACAGGCCCATCAGTGACCAGTCCGATGAGAAGGCCGACCAGACCTCCGCCGAGAATCCTCAGCGCCGACCGTCGGTCAGGCTGCTCTATTGGATCTTGCTCCATACGTTTTTACCTCCTCTCTCTTATGGACGAACTCAAATCAGCATTCCGATCACTAGCAGCCATTGTATCACCTCAGATAGCCGCTATGAAGACGCCGTCACAACCATGGGTTGAAAGCTCCGCAATCGGAGGGCATTACTGACCACAGTCACCGACGAAAGCGCCATCGCCGCGCCGGCCAGAACTGGACTCAACAGCACACCAAACACCGGGTAGAGAACCCCGGCCGCCACTGGAATCAATACCACATTATAGGCAAACGCCCAAAACAGGTTCTGCCTGATGTTCCGCATTGTCAGCCTGCTTAATTGAAGGGCTGTCACGACGCTTCGCAGGTCGCCCCCAATCAGGGTGATATCGGCGGCCTCCATTGCCACATCGGTCCCTGTTCCGATGGCGATCCCGACATCGGCCTGGGCCAAGGCGGGGGCGTCATTGATCCCATCGCCCACCATCGCCACCAGCTTCCCCTGCTCTTGGAGCCTTCGAACCTCTAACGCCTTATGTTCCGGCAGGACTTCCGCCAGCACCCGATCGATCCCGACCTGCCTAGCGATGGCCTCGGCTGTCCGACGGGTATCACCGGTGATCACGGCCACCTCGATGCCCAGATGACGCAGAGTCGACACAGCCGACTGCGAAAATGGTTTGACGACGTCGGCCACGGCTATGATACCAAGAAGTCGAGCATCGGCGGCAACGAACATCGGCGTCTTGCCCTCTCCCGACAACGCCTCCACCTGCACGTCCATCCCGCCGAGGTCGATCTCGCGCTGCTGCATCAGGGCAGCGTTACCGAGAAGAACCTCCTGCCCATCCACGACGGCCCCGATCCCATATCCCGGGATTGCCTTAAACTCCTGCGGCTCGGCGAGGTCAAGCCCCTTCGCCTTGGCGTGATCAATAATCGCCTGCCCAAGCGGATGTTCGGAGCCTTGTTCCGCCGATGCCGCCAGCCTAAGCAGGGTGCCGGGTTCGGAACTCGAAACGATGTCGGTCACGACTGGCTGGCCGACGGTCAGCGTGCCGGTCTTGTCGAAAATGATCACGTTCGCCTGGTAGGCCCGTTCAAGGCTCTCGGCGTTCTTGATCAGGATCCCGTGTTCTGCCCCCTTGCCGATTCCGACCATAATCGACGTGGGCGTCGCGAGACCCAGGGCGCAGGGGCAAGCGATCACCAGCACGGCCACAAAGTTCGAGAGGGCGAAGAGAAATGCCTGCTCCCCCCCGAGCAGCAACCAGACTCCGAAGGTCACGACCGCGACCACCAGGACGATCGGCACAAAGACCCCGGCGATCTTATCGACCAGCCGCTGGATGGGCGCCTTCGATCCCTGGGCCTGCTCCACCAGTCGAACAATCTGGGCGAGAACGGTCTCCCGTCCGACCCTGGTCGCCTCGAACTTGAAGCTGCCCATCTTATTCACCGTGGCGCCGATGACCTGATCGCCCGGCCCCTTCTCGACAGGGAAGCTCTCCCCGGTCAGCATCGACTCATCCAGTGCCGACTGCCCCTCGCGGATGATCCCGTCTACCGGCACCTTCTCCCCGGGCCTGACCAATACCAGGTCGCCGACCCGGACCTCCTCTACCGGGATGTCTTGCGTGAGGTCGCCACGAATCACCCGGGCGGTCTTGGCCCGAAGTCCCATCAGCTTCTTGATCGCCTCCGAGGTCCGACCCTTCGCCTTGGCCTCCAGCCACCTCCCCATGACAATCAGGGTCATCAGGATGGCGGCGGTGTCGTAGTAGGTCATCGCCTCCATCCCCGTTGGCGCAATGG
The DNA here is from genome assembly GCA_028869615.1 of Candidatus Methylomirabilota bacterium. GTDB lineage: Bacteria > Methylomirabilota > Methylomirabilia > Methylomirabilales > Methylomirabilaceae > Methylomirabilis. The sequence goes on from JAGWRQ010000033.1 coordinate 3,796, forward strand.
ATGCCGGGAAGAAGGTAAGCGCCGCGCTGTACAGGTAGGCCGCATTCGTCCCGATCGAGACCAAGGTGTTCATGTCGGCAGTGCGGTGTTTCAGGCTCGCCCAGAACCCTCGGTGAAACTGCCAGCCGACCCAAAACTGTACTGGCGTGGTGAGGACCAAAAGCACATAGGGGTTGGATAGCGGCGCCGGAGCCCATGCAAACCAGTCCGGAAAGCTCCCCATCAGCACGGGAACGCTCAGAGCTGCCCCCACGAGAAACTTGGTCCGAAGAAAATGGATCTCCGCTTCTCGCGTCGTCTTCTCTACATCCGGTGTTGGAGCAGCGGCCATGTCCGGGACCGCATACCCGGCCGCTTCGATTGCGCGGCGCAGATCAGTCGGTCCAGTGACGGAGTCGAGATAGGCCACCGTTGCCCGCTCCGTGGCGAAGTTGACGGAGGCGGAGACCACCCCCGGGACGTCCTGCAACGCCTGCTCGATGTGCTGCACGCACGAGGCACAGGACATCCCCCGGATCGGGATCTCGATCACCTTCGTGTTTACACCTTGTACCCCCGCTTTCGCGGGGGTAGGCCCTTGCACCTCGCGCCTCGCGCCTCGCGCCCCGGCTTTTTCACTTACATACTGCTCCGGCGATTTGTCGAACGCCTCCTTACAGCCTACCGCGCAAAAATAGTAATCCACCCCTCGGTAGCGACTCGTACCCGCCGCCTCCTCAGGGAGCACATCCATGCCGCAAATCGGATCTCTCGCCATTATCAGCTTCCCAACGCCTTGCGTTTCGGGTTGAAGTAGCCTTGATCACCCCAGACCCCAAACAGCATGGCCAGAGGCCGAGGGGTCCCCGCCCAGGCCCGCTTCTCGAATACACGGTAGTTTGTCTCGCCGATCAAAACCTTTCGGTAGTGTTCGATCAGCCCGAGACGCCATTTCAGCACCTGAAACCATAGCCAGGGGGCCCGATGGGCCACGCGGCTCAGCCGCCCGGCCGCCTCAAGTTCCGGAATAATCGCCGTCGACACCGCCGCCTGATACGACGAGAGGTCGCCGCCGTGGTTGCCAGCCGTAAGAATTGCCTGCGCCGCCAGTTGTCCGCTTTGGATAGCATAGTAAATCCCTTCCCCCAGAAAGGGATCGACCAGACATGCCGCGTCGCCTGTAAGCAGCGTGCGTCCGCGGTAAAGCGGGCCGGTCCCGTCGTGATAGATCGGGAGCAGCGCGCCGGTGGTCCGTACCGGCCTGCGGTCTCTGAAGTCGCCGGAGTTGAGAAAGCTCGTCAGGCACGGCAGGACCTGCTTCGCTGCCTTGCGGTCGACCGCCACGCCGACAGAGGCAACCCCCCGCTTCGAAAAGGCCCAGCAATACCCCCCTGGGGCTCGGCCCACATCGAGAATCACACGGCCCTTCAGCACGGCCTCACCCGCGCTCGTCAAGGGCAGTTCCGCGTCCAGTCCTACGAGCCTTGGCTGCGCCCGATTCGGAAACAGATCCCGAGCGACGACGCCGCAGGCGCCATCGGCCCCAACCAGGAAATCAGCGGTCGCCATCCTCCCATCGAAATCAACCTCAACGCAACTCGCCGATTCTCTGACAGCTCGCACCGCCTGTCCATCCTGGAGTTCAGCTCCAGCCTCAACCGCCCGGCCGCACAGGGCCTGATCGAACTTATCGCGCCAGACCATGTAAGCCACCGGCTCCGAAAAGGTCGCCTCGACCGGATCGCGACCGCGCCAGGTAAAGGTAAGGCTGGTGATCTGCTCCTCGATCAACTTACCCGGATCGAACGGGAGCAGCCCTTCCACCCGTCGCGACAGGCAACCACCGCACGCCTTATAGCGCGGCAGTCTCCGCCGCTCCAGCAGGAGCACCCTGGCGCCGGCCTTTGCCAGCGCAAGTGCCGCCGTTGCCCCGGCAGGGCCACCGCCGACCACGATCACATCGTATCGTGCCACAAACCCCTCCGCTACCTACCGGCCGTAACGCGCGAAGACCTCCAGAAGCTCCTCAATCTTCTTCTGGCGATCCTCCGCCCGCCCGGAGGCCATCGCCTCCGTGACACACGATTCGATATGGCGGCCCAGCAGAATCTTACGGACCTGTTCCAACGCCCCCTGGATGGCGGAGATCTGGAGCAGAATATCGACGCAGTACTTCCCCTCCTCCACCATCCGCTGCACGCCCTGTACCTGGCCCTCGATCCGGCTCAGGCGCGCCAGCGCCTTTTGCTTCGCCTCTTCGTCCATCATCTCTGCCTCTGAAAGGATTTCAGATTAGATACCCTACTACGGTATAGTATAGTTTTCCAAAACAATCCCGTCAATATTCAGATTATACCCCCAACAGAACGATTGACAGCGCCATTCGTTCATTGGTCTGTCATTGCGAGCACCCGGAGGGTGCGTGGCAATCTTCCGGTAGAACATCGGGATTGCTTCGCTACGCTCGCAATGACGCATCCCAATGACTATTCTTGGTTAGACTATCCTGTGCCTCCCCTTGTGCACCTGACTGCATCAGCATTTTCCCTTTTCGTTTCTCGCGCCTGTCCACGGCTTGTTGCCTGAATCTGTTCTCCTCGCTCGTACTTTTCCTTGAAGGTATGCCATAGTTAGTTGAATAAGCGAAACGACTCCATTAAGGTGGAGCGGTTAGTGTCGCGAACCGAACACCCCACGCAGAAAGGAGCCGCTTCATGAAGAGAGTAGTCCGAATCACGAAACGGGGCAAGGTGCAAGACGTGAATCCCACGAACCTGGAAGTCGCTCCCGCGCTGAACGAGGTGGATGCGAAGGTGGCCTGCATCCAGGCGCTCATCCCAATCGCGCTCACTGCCGTCGAGGAGGAACTCACGGCGGAACTGACCCGCCTGGCGGGGCCCAAGTATAGTCGCACGAGCGGTCTGCCTGGCGTGGTCCGCTGGTGTCGCCAGCGGGGGTCGGTCTACTTGGCCGACCAGAAGATTCCTGTGATCTACCAGCGGGCCCGCAATCGGCTGACCCGGCAGGCGGTGCCCTTGTCGATCTACCAGCGGCTGCAGGTCCCCCGCGAAGCTGATGCCGGGCTCTTCCGCAAGATCCTCCTGGGACTGCGCTGTCGCGACTACGCGCCCTGTGCGGAGGCGGTCCCTGACGCCTTCGGGCTGAGTGCCTCCTCCATCTCCCGTCGCTTCATCCGGGCGAGTGCCAAGCAGCTGCAGGTACTCCAGGAGCGCCGTCTCGATCGCTACGACATCGTGGCCGTGCTCCTCGACGGCAAGACCTTCGCCGAGGACGAGATGGTGGTCGCGGTGGGGGTGACGCTCACCGGAGAGAAGGTGATCCTGGGCTTCGTCCAGACCGCGACGGAAAATGAGAAAGTGTGCTCCGCCTTCCTGCGGGAGTTGATCGACCGAGGTCTGCGGATCGAGCAGGGGCTGCTCTGTGTTCTCGATGGCGCGAAGGGCTTCCGGAAGGCCATCCAGACCGTCTTCGGCGCCCAGGTCCTCATCCAGCGCTGTCAGTGGCATAAGCGGGAGCATGTCGTGGCCTACCTGCCGACGTCCCAGCAGGCGATCTGACGTCGGAGGCTCCAGGCCGCGTATGAGCAACCGACCTATGCCCTGGCGAAGGCCGCCCGGCTCAACCTGCGGCAGGACCTCACGCGACTGAACGCATCGGCGATCGGCAGTCTTGATGAAGGGTTGGAGGAAACCTTGACGCTGCATCGCCTCGGCGTCTTCTCGGCCCTAGGGAGGAGCCTGAAGACAACCAACTGTCTCGAATCCGTCAATGCACTGATCGGGCAGCGCACCGACAAGGTCGATCGCTGGCGGAGTTCCGATCAGAAACGGCGATGACTCGCCGCCGCGCTGCTTGACATCGAACCGCGGCTGCACCGAATCAAGGCTTCCGGGCGCTGCCCTTGCTGCGCCACGCACTGCACCAGGAACTTCTCGGGAAGATGCGGATGAGTGAACGTCAGGTTGCGTGATCTTATGACCGGGAGTTCGCTTCGCACAGTTCAACTAACTTTGGGATTGACTTCTAAGTGGTCATGGAGAAGTTGTCAAGGTGAAGGTCTCATCTGCTAAGGCGTCAGCGAAGGCGGCTCCCACAAGAAAGAAAGCTACAAAGCAAGTTCCAGACGTGGTCGAAAAGGTACAGCAGAAATCACTGGGTTTCAACGAAAAGGGAAATGTTGGCTTAACCGTGCGTATTGAGATCAATTTGCCGGCTCAGGGCGATCAGGAAACGCATGATAGAATTTTTCAGAGCATTAAGCAGAACCTCCTGAATGGATAACCGCACTTTTGCCCACTTCGAGAGAATGACTCGAAGGGCTCACCTATTCTCTGATGAAGCCATCAAGCTTGGATCGGTGGAGCATCCATTTGAAACAAAGAACATCCACCCCATGCTTCCGAGCTGGTCCGCGAGATGTTCGATGATGGTTACTACTCACAAGCGACGTTCGAGGCGTGCAAGTATCTAGATAAAGAAGTCAGTCGGATTTCAAATTGCTCAGAATCGGGTTACAAGCTGATGATGAGAGCTTTTCAAGAGACTTCGCCTTTGCTTGCCCTCACCGCTCTTAGGACCGACTCTGAACGTGATGAGCAGGCGGGTTACAAGTTCATCTTCTCTGGAACGGTGATGGCGATCAGAAATCCCCGTGGGCACGAATACAAGATACGCGATTCAATCGATGAATGTCTTGACCATTTGGCGCTTATCTCAGCGTTGCTCCGTCGAATCGAAAAAGCGGGATTCCCGCTGACCGGCCGGGGAGATAGGTAACAAAAAAGTCCGGGGACATGGGTTACACCTTGTGGCGTGTTAATCTACCATATTCGTCCTCGATCCGCATGTGTCGTGCATGGAACCAACGCCCTTTGCGGCAGAGCCGCTCAAGGTTCCATCACTTGCTGCGCTCGCTCGGCGCGGCTCGTCGTTAAGCCGTTAGCCTACAGGAGCCTATGATGCAAATCCGAGCCTGCCGGATCTCCCGTTGTTACCATTCTCAGTGGCTCTCTGTTTGGCCTGCTTCTCGTGGCACCGTTCAGAGCCTAGGTTTTCAGCCAGGTCTGCTACTGTTCGGAGGTGAGGATCATAAGACCTTTCTGGGCTGCCTCAACTGTAGCCGCATCGATCCCGATTCGGTGCGCGGCCGGTTCGGCGACTATGGCTCGCGATTCTCCGATAAGGGTATTTGGAATCGATTTGACGAGTTCCGACGATGACGATCGGGTGTGCTCAGGGCGTGGGACACTACGGATACCGCACCAGATAGCGACAATGCCACACTGAACAACAAATTCATCGCACAAGAACGAGGAGGAGAAAAATGCCGATAACCATAGCAGCCGATCCAAAACGGGTCAAGATGGATACGTATCCGGCCATCAGTGTTTATGGTAGAGTAACGCTGAATAGCGGGCAGCCCGCGGCGGGAAATCAGGTGACGGTCAGGATGGGGTGGATAGAGGACAAACCCGAGTTTGGGACCTCCGGCCCAGATGGTAGCTGGGGCGTAACTTTTTCTCAGACGCCTCCCAACCAGTTGGGTGGCCGCTGATTGGTCAAGGCTAAGTGCCCTGCGATTGGCGAAGCGGAAATCTTGGTTATCAGAGTCCCGTGAGAAAACGTCCATATCCCATACTTTGAAAGGCTAGCGGAGGACGCAAGAACAATCGGACTCGGATCAGCGCCCTGCCTCACCGTAAGATCGCTACGTCATAGCCCAGGATCGAAGCCCTCGTTCAGGTTGCTCTTGGAGGCGCGGGGCCTGACGCCTCCACCGATGACATAGATCTTGCCGCCGACGGCTGCCGCGCCGAGACCATGACGCGCCGTCGGCATCGGCGCCATAGCCGTCCATTGGTCGGTGACCGGATCGTAGGCTTCCGTCTGGGCCAGGGTCCTTGCGGATTCCTCGCCGCCGAAGACAAACAGCCGGCCACCCAAGGCCACGGCAGCGATGCCACCCCTGGCGGTCGGCATCGGGCGCTTCGTCTCCCACCGATCAGCGGCCGGATCGTAGACCTCAGTGACCGCCAGATTCCGGTCCAGCGATCCGACGCGGCCGCCGACGATATACAGCTTACCGCCCAGCGCCGCGGCCGCCAGGTGATCGCGTCCTGTCGGCATCGGCGCTCGCTTGCGCCAGGTATCCGTCACCGGATCATACTCCTCGTTGACGTTGAGTACCTGATTGGTCATCCCTCCCACTGCGTAGAGCTTTCCATTCATCACGGCCGCGGCCAGCGCTCCTCTTGCAGTCAGCATCGACCGCCTTACCTCCCAACGGTCGGTGGAGGGATCGTAGCGCCAGAGGCTGGCCACTGGCTGCCAGGGCCAGACATTCCGATACCCGCCGACCACATACAGCTTACCGTCTATGCCGGCGGCTGCCACGTGATGCAGCGCCTGAGGAAGCGGCGCCCGGTCCTCCCATCGGTCAAGAACGGGATCGTACGCCTGGACGGCATCGGTGACGCCACCGATGAAGAACGTTCTGAAACCCCCGATCACGTAGATTTTTCCATCGAGAGCTGCCGTCGCCACCTCAGTGCGTTCGAGCGGCATAGGCGCGGCGGTACGCCAACTCCCCAGGCCCCCGGCCCGGACGGCGATCGCAGCAAGGAGGCAGGCTATTCCAACCACCACTGCCAGGTTTTTTGCGCCTCGCTTCATTTCTTGCTCACCATGACAGAGCAACTAACCGCTGTCGCAATCTGCGAGAAGGAACCTCACCGACAACTGGCCTTCTTTGACGAACCGGCGAGCCCCATCGTCCACGACGGCTCTCGTTGCTTTTGGGTTCCCACCGAACCATTGACAATATACCTGAGGAGGGCTAGATTTAAGTTATTATTGGTACGTTATGCGTGATAGCCATACTGAAGCGTGGTGAGGACAACGCCCCAATGGCAGTGAGCGGACGGCAATAACCTGCTCGACAGAAGGAGGAATCATACCATGTTGCCAAAATATCAGAAAGTGCTGGTGACCACAGATCTCTCACCCCTCGGAAACGCCGCGGTCCCCTATGCCTACGCCGTCGTGGCAGAAAAAGGCGGCACTGTCATCCTTTGGTGCGCGGTTGACGTGTCCGGGATGCCGGACCCGCTCTACGCCCAGCCCACGCCTGGGGAGACGCTCGCTCAGGAGCGGGCGGAGATTCGGGAAGATCTGTTCTCCTCGCTGGAAGCGCTTGTGCCTGAGGAGGTTCGCACAGCGGGAAAGGTGAAAACGGAGGTACGAGTACTGGAGATCTCCGGATCAGTCCATGATGCGATCTGTGCGGAAGCTGCAGCCAAGAATGTGGACCTCATTGTGATAGCATCTCATGGCTACTCCGGGATGAAGCACCTGCTCCTGGGTTCGGTGGTGGAGCATGTGTTGCGGGCAGCCGATCGACCCGTCCTCGTTGTCCGCAGCCGGAAGTAAGGCATTCGCCACTCTCTGCTGAACCATCGGAGGTCAGGAGGCAGAGGCCGGAAATCCAACTGCGGTTGGAGCACTTACGAGGTAGGGGGTCCGGAAACCTGACGCTTGGTGGCTGGTCGAGAGGCGCGGGATACTCAGCAAAAGTTCCGCGGCCTATCTCGATTCGATCAACCCTATGCTAGAAAAAGCCGGGCGCGACAGGCGCCCGGCTAAATACATAACTTCGTCGTCGGATAGACAACGCAGATTGCGCGTGGTTCGAAAGCTCAGCATGGGCGGCAGGTTCTCACGGACTCGCATAAACGCCCATATTGCCTGAATCTCCAACTCACACGTGGGAGATACGACACGAAGGCGGTATCACTGGAAATGCGCATCCCAACCTTCAGCCTATTGAGAGATTCCTGCGCTGATTTTATGAGTTCGTGTAATCCTGTAGCTGTATCTGCTGGAACCACTACATGAACGAGATGACCATGGCGATCGTCACGAAGATCAACAGGCCACCAGCCGCAAGCCACAACAGTATTGTGTCGCCGCGATCCACTGAAATCCTCCCTTTGTTTGACTGGTTAGCGATTCACCCTGGTTAAGTGACAGCATCCGCCGTCCGACCAGAGCACTGCAACACTCAACGATTCAGGCACTCAACAGAAGCTTTGCCACATCGACCTACAATATTCTTCCTAGAACCGGCAACTGGCACACCTAGCAATCTTCATGCGAACGGTTACGAGCGCTAATGATTCCGGTGTGAAGGCCGGCATATCATTCGGCAGGATTGGGCCAGCGGCCTTTTTGCGAATAGCTCCGAAGGGAAATTTAACTAAGGTGGATTCTATTGTCAAGTTAAAAATGACGTCTCGAAGTAATCTTTGAAAAAGGCGATACGTTGACAACCTGGATTTCGAAAGTTATGATGGTGGCCATCCGATCGAACGAAACATGAACCGTCCTGCAGTGGAGGAAACAATGATTGTCGTGGCCAATAGGGTGCCTGTCACAAAAGGGTATGAACGGGAGTTCGAGAAGCGGTTCGACCACCGCTTGGACGTTGTACGGCAGATGCCGGGATTCATCCGAAACGAGATCCTTCGACCCATTATGGGCGATTACTACATCCTCATGACCCATTGGGAGAGCCGGGAGGCGTTCGAGGCCTGGACCCAGAGCGAGGAGTTCAAACAGGTCCACGCCAACATGGCGCCCAAAGAGATGTGTCCCGGTCCCAACGGCTTCGAGATGCACGAGGTGATCCTGGTGTCGGAGAAGAAGTCATAGGGAGACGGCACTAGCCTGCGTGTTCTCCCAAATCTGCACATTGCTGTCAAACTTTTCTTGACGTCTACTCACGCCGTACCGCGAAGCGAGCAGATCGAGGCCCGAGGGAGGAGGGCACCGGAGGTGTACGCGTTCGTACATTGAGGATGCCCGATGACCGAGAACGATGAGATGCGATGTTTCACGGCACGGCGCTAGGCCAGAGGTTGGTACTGCATCTCATAAAGCCGACTGTAGAGCCCGCCGCAGGCGAGGAGTTCCTGATGGGTCCCTTCCTCCCGGATGCGCCCCTTATGCAGGACGATGATCCGATCGACGAACTGAATGGTCGAGAGACGGTGGGCAATAATCAGGGCGGTCCGCCCGAGCAGCAGCGCCCGCAGGGCATCCTGGATCAGCAACTCCGTTGCCGTGTCCACCGAACTGGTCGCCTCATCCATGATCAGGATCGGCCTGTCGAAAGCCAGCGCCCTGGCGAAAGAGAGAAGCTGGCGTTCGCCTTGAGAGAGCGTCGAGCCACGCTCCTCCACGACGGCGCGGAATGCGCCTGGCAGCCGATCGATAAAATCCTGGGCGTGAACCCGTCGTGTCGCTTCAGCCATCTGCGCTTCTGAGATAGCCGGATCGCCGAGACTGATATTGCGGGCGATATCTCCGGAGAAAAGAAAGACATCCTGCAGCACCAACCCCAGGTGCCGCCGTAACGTCCGCTTGTCCCATTCCCGCACGTCGATGCCGTCGATGCGAACGCTGCCGCGCTGGACGTCATAGAACCGGCAAAGGGCCGAGATGATCGAGGTCTTCCCGGCGCCTGTGGCGCCGACTAAGGCCACCTTTTCACCGGGAGCCACCTTGAAGGAGATCCCCTTGAGGACCGGCTCGCCGGCCGTGTAAGAGAGCCAGACATCCCTGAACTCGATCTCGCCGCGCAGGCGAACGGGGTGGATGGGCGTGGCAGGTTCCGCCAGCGATTCCTGCACATCGAGCAGCTTGAATACCCGTTCGCTCGATGCCATCGCCGCCTGCAGGATGTTGTACTTCTCCGCCAGATCGCGGATCGGCGTGAAGAGGCGGTTCACATACTGGACAAAGGCGATGATGACGCCGGGGAGGATCCGTTCGTCGAGAATCATGGCGCCACCCGCCCAGAGCACGATGCCGACGGTGATGGCGCTGAAGAGCTCGATTGAGGGGAAGAAGACCGCATTGTACTGGATGCTTTTGAGCAGCACGTCCCGATGCTGCGTGTTGATCTCTTTGAACCTGCGGAAGTGACGCGCCTCCTGACCGAAAGCCTGGATGGTGGCCATACCGGAGATGTTTTCCTGAAGGTACGCATTCATCCGGGCCAGGATCCGTCGGCTGTCGCGGTAGTTCTCGCGCGCCCGTTTGCGATAGGCGGCCGTCGCGGGCAGGATGAACGGGAAGGTAGCGAATGAGATTACGGCCAGGCGCCAGTCCAACACCAACATGGCCACTGCGACCCCGATCAGCGTCAGCAGGTCGCCCAGCAGCGCGACGACCCCCGATCCGAACAACTCGTTCAGGGTCTCCACATCGTTGATGACCCTGGTCATCAGCCGGCCGACCGGATTCCTGTCGAAGAAGGCGAGGTCCTGTCGTTGCAGGTGGGTGAAGAGCTGTACCCTGAGGTCATGCATGGCCCGCTGGCCGGTATACTGCATGGTGTAGCTCTGAGCGTATTGAGACAGGAACCCGATGACCACGGTAATCAGGTAGGCCAGGACCGCGAGGTTCAGGCCATGCAGGTCGCGCGCCGCGATGTAGGTATCGATAGCAACCTTGGTGATATACGGCCCGAGCAGTTGCATCCCTGTGGTCAGGAACAGGAGCAGGAGGGAGACCACGACCCACAACCGATACGGCGCGAGGTACCTAAGCAGCCGCCGCATCAGTTGGGCATCGTAGACTTTGCCCAGCAGCTCCTCGTCCTGATGACCCTGCGCTTCCTTCATGGCCATGCCACTCCATTATCGCTCAGGGCATCGAGTTCCCGAGTCAGCAACTGTCGACGATACAGGCGGTAGTAGTGGCCCCGTAAGGTCAGTAACTCTTCGTGACTGCCCCGTTCCACGATCCGACCGTCCTTCAGGTAGATAATCTGATCAGCCGCCATGACCGTCGAGATCCGGTGTGAGATCACGATCGCGGTCCGCCCGCGCATGAACCCTTTCAACTGCTCGAGGATCCGCTCCTCGGTCTCAGTGTCCACGCTGGAGAAGACATCGTCCAGGATCAGAATGGGCGGATTCTTGATGATGGCCCGAGCCAGCGCTGTCCGTTGCTTCTGACCGCCGGACAACCTCACCCCCCGCTCCCCCAGCAGCGTCTCGAACTGGTGC
>JAGWRQ010000223.1 GCA_028869615.1 Candidatus Methylomirabilota bacterium
CCGGTTTGCTTCGATCGTCTGCCGGGCCACCTGGTAGCACTCATCGATGATGCGGCGAACCTCCTGGTCGATCTGGTAGGCGATCTCTTCACTATAGTTGCGACTGTCGATCATATCACGGCCGAGAAAGACCGGCCCACCTTGTCTGCCCAGCGTGACGGGACCGAGCTTGTCCGACATGCCGAAATTGGTCACCATTCGGCGAACCATGTTGGTTGCCTGTTCAAAGTCATTTGAGGCTCCGGTGGTGATCTCGCCGAAGACCAGATCCTCTGCGACCCGTCCTCCCATGCCGACGCTGACCTCCGCCAGCAGTTCAGACCGCGTGCGGGTGTAGCGGTCCTCCGGCGGGGCCCCCATGACATAGCCGAGCGCCATCCCGCGCGAGACGATCGTTACCTTGTGGGGCGGATCGGCCTTAGGGAGGAGCTTGCGTAGGATGGCGTGCCCGGCTTCATGGTAGGCCACCATCTCGCGCTCCTTTGGGGTCAGGGCGCGACTGCGCCGCAAGGGACCCGCGATCACACGCTCGACCGCCTCGTCAAAGTCGACCATGCTGACGCGGTCCTTGTCGCGCCGGGCGGCGAGGAGCGCGCCCTCATTCACCACGCTGGCAAGATCCGCCCCGGAGAAGCCGGGGGTCTGCTTGGCAAGCACGTCGACGTTGACGTCAGGCGCCAGCGGTATGTCGCGCAGGTGCACCTGCAAGATCGCCTTACGACCCTTGCTGTCAGGGTTGTCCACGATGATACGCCGGTCAAACCGCCCGGGGCGCAGTAGCGCGGGGTCGAGGATGTCCGGCCGGTTGGTCGCGGCGATCACAATGATCCCGATATTGTCCTCGAAACCGTCCATCGCGACCAGCAGTTGGTTTAACGTTTGTTCGCGCTCGTCGTTCCCGCCGCCGAGGCCCGCCCCCCGGTGGCGGCCTACCGCATCGATCTCGTCGATGAAGACCAGGCAAGGGGCGTTCTTCTTGGCCTGTTCGAACAGGTCGCGGACGCGGCTGGCGCCCACCCCCACGAAGACCTCCACGAACTCGGAGCCGGAGAGCGAGAAGAACGGGACCCCGGCCTCCCCGGCGACCGCCTTGGCGAGGAGCGTCTTCCCGCAGCCTGGGGGCCCTACCAACAGTAGCCCCCTGGGGATCTTAGCGTGCAGCGCCTGAAACTTTTGAGGGTGCTTCAAGAACTCAATGACCTCCAGCAGCTCCTCCTTCGGCTCTTCCTCCCCGGCCACGTCCGAAAATGTCACCTTGGGCTTGGACGCGTCGTGCAGTTTGGCCTTGGACTTGCCGAACGACATCGGGCCGCCGCCCCCCCCCATCTGCGACCGACGCCCCATCATCACAAACAGGCCGATAATCACGAGGAACGGCAAGAAGTTGAACAGGAGGCCGAGCCAGATCGAGCCGCCGCTTGACGGCTCAATCGCAAAGCGAATCCCCTTCTTCTTCAACAGCTCCTGCAGGGATTCAGTCGCCTCCTTGCTGTAGACCGTTCGAAGATGCTGCCCGGACGTGACATGGGCGTAGATGGTGTGGCTGTTTTCGTTGAAGATCACTGTCCCGGCGATCTGCCCTGAGTCCACCAAATCCATGAAGTCGCTGAAGATGACTTGGGTAGACGATTTCTGGGGATTCCAGTAGAACGGGAGGAAGGCCACGGCCGTGACCACGAGGACCAGGGCGACCACGCTCGCAACCTTTATGTAACGCTTGTTCACGGTAATGACCTCCTTTGTGTCATCCCGACGCACCGAAGCCGGGCGTCAAGCATCCGGAGCGTTATGGGAAAGGAATGACACATCCTTAGCTTCAAGTCTATCATGCTGCTCTCACTGCACCGATCAACCCACCAGTTCCTTCTCATTGATCTGTTCAATCCGAACCTCTGCCCCAAGCGCCTGGCTGCGCCTGGAACTAAGTTATATGTAGCCAAAATAAAGCAAGTCCATAAGTTTGTCAAGCCCGACTTCTACAGTCTCAGAACAGGCCCAAGCAATGAGGCTTGCGACGGCGCAGAGCGAAGGGATCGGCGCAATCTGATGTGGAAAGGAATGGGTTGTGCGGTGAGGCAGGCCGATCAAAAGCTTGAAGGCGTCGATCGCATTGAGTAGGTCAAGTGAAGGGACTGTTCCTTTTGAAGAGGCAGGTGCGTGTTATGGCGGCAGGAGCGTTGACTAAACCGGGATCTGACCAAACTCCTTTAGGGTGGAAGCGACGACTAAGGTCTCGGAGGTGATGAGGCCCGATCCGGCCATATGTCTCATGACCTTATTGGCTGCGTCGAGGTCCTTGGCTTCCCATTCGATAACCAGATCATATTGGCCATAGGTGACATATGCCGACTTCATTCCCTCGTAACAGGCGGTCGGAAGATCGTGTGCCAGTCTGGACCAAGCCCCCGGACTGACCTTCGCTAATGTGAGGAACTTCATTGATTGGGTCCTCCTAGAACAGGATCCCGAAGCTCACCAGGCGTAAGTAATGCGCCTGGTGAGCTTCGGCTGAGAGCCTGCCATCGATACTGTCGATTAGAACAGCAGTTGCACTTCGGCGATCCCCTCGTGAGTCAGCTCGCCGCGGGTGTTATTGCTCACTCCGATTGGAATGTTGTGGGGCCGGACATCGGTCAAAATATAGTTCGCCCGCAGCCGGATGCTGGGGTTGACATACCAGTTCAGACCGAGGGTACCGGACCGCATCTCCATCGGGTGCTCGTTGGTAGCGGCGGGATCAAATGCGCCAGTGCGGTCATCGACCCGCATGTGCTCGTAGCGGCCGATGGCCTGCAGGCCCCCGCGCTTGTTGCCGAACACCCAGTAGCCGAT
>JAGWRQ010000034.1 GCA_028869615.1 Candidatus Methylomirabilota bacterium
AATCCGGGCGCTGCGTACGCCCGGTGGGCCTGGCCTTCGGATCGAGAGCGCGATCTACGAAGGATGCGATGTCCCAATCTACTATGATCCCCTGATCTCAAAACTGATCGTCTGGGGACGTGACCGTGGGGAGGCGCTAGAGCGGATACGGCGCGCCCTGGCTGAGTATGTTGTGCTCGGCGTCAAGACGAATATCCCGTTCCATCATCAGGTCCTCACCCTTTCGCAGTTCGTTACGGGTCAGATCGACACAGAATTTCTGGAGAGCTGGTTGGCCAAAGGACTCACGCCGGAGAATGGGGCCTTCGGGGAGATCGCGCTGATTGCCGGAGCGCTTTATCTCCATACCAGGAAGCGCGCAGCCCCCTCGCCCATCGGGCAGGGCCGCCAAGTCGACAGTTCATGGAAGCTGGCCGCCCGTCAGGACGGACTGCGACGACGATGATGTACTCCGCTGATCTGCAGGGCAGAACCTACAGGCTTACGGTAAAGGGCACGGATTCGCCGGTGTCTGTTCAGATTGACGGGAAGAGTTATCAGGTCGATTTCAGCGCTGTTGACGACAGCCTGCTCTCGTTACTCGTCATGGGCCGCTCGTACGAGACCGATGTTGTCGAGGAAGCGGAGGGGGTCCTTGCGGTCTGGGTAGAGGGCGAACTGCACCGAATCGAGTACCAGGAGGAGGGACGTCGTCCCCGAAGAAGCGCTGACGTTGCTGACCATAGCGCGGGAGGACGCCAGGTGATTGTGGCCCCTATGCCGGGAAAGGTTGTGGCGTTACTCGTCTCACCGGGGCAAGAGGTGAGCGCGGGCCAAGGGGTGATCGTTATCGAGGCGATGAAGATGGAAAATGAGTTAAAGGCTTCCGGACCTGGGGTCATCAAAGAGATCAAGGCGCAGGAAGGGGCTGGTGTCAGCGGAGGCGAGATCCTGGTAGTGATTGAGTAAGCGCATGGACGACGAAGAGCAGATGAAAACGCTGAAGCGCGCATTCGATGACTGGCAGGCGAACGTTCTTGAGCCTACCCTGACGCGCATCCCGGAGCGGAAGAGAGAGTTTCGAACGAGTTCCGGCATCGAGGTGAAGCGCCTCTACACCCCCCTGGATCTCGCCGATCATGACTATCCGGAGCGGCTGGGGTTTCCGGGCACCTATCCTTATACCCGTGGCGTGAGGCCGACGATGTATCGAAGCCGCCTCTGGACCATGCGGGAGTACGCCGGCTACGGAATAGCGGAGGAGACCAACCGGCGATTCCACTTTCTGCTTGAGCAGGGCCAGACAGGGCTGTCGGTGGCCTTCGATCTGCCTACCCAGCTTGGGTATGACGCCGATGATCCGATGGCCGTCGGAGAGGTGGGCAAAGTGGGTGTCGCCATCGACTCTCTGGCCGATATGGAGACGCTGCTGCGAGGGATTCCCCTCGATCGAGTGAGCGTTTCCATGACCATCAATGCCACCGCCGCTATCCTGCTGGCGATGTATGTGGTTGTGGCCAAGCGAGCGGGCGTTGCGTCCGAACGGCTTGCGGGAACCATTCAGAACGATATCCTCAAGGAATATATTGCCAGAGGGACGTATATCTTCCCGCCCGGACCTTCCATGCGTCTGGTGACCGACACAGTCGCCTACTGCGCCGCGCACCTCCCGCACTGGAACGCCGTCAGCGTCAGTGGGTACCATATTCGGGAGGCAGGCTCGACGGCAGTCCAGGAGGTGGCCTTCACGCTGGCCGACGGCATCGCCTACGTGGAGGCGGCGAAGGCGGCCGGAGTGGACGTAGATCGTATTGGCTCCCAGCTCTCCTTCTTTTTCAGCGCCCATAATGATCTTCTGGAGGAGGTCGCTAAATTCCGGACAGCTCGTCGTCTCTGGGCAACGATCATGCGGCGGCGCTTTCACGCGCGCGACCCGAAGTCGTGGATGTTGCGCTTTCACGCGCAGACCTCCGGCGTAAGTCTCACGGCGCAGCAGGCCGAGAATAATCTGGTCCGCGTCGCGCTACAGGCTCTCGCCGCAGTCCTTGGCGGAGTCCAGTCGTTGCACACCAACTCGCGCGATGAGGCGCTGGGGCTTCCTACCGAAGATGCGGTCGGCCTTGCGCTCAGGACGCAGCAGATCATCGCCTATGAGAGCGGGGCGACGAACACCATCGACCCGCTCGGCGGTTCCTACTATCTGGAAGCCGTGACCGATCGGATCGAGCGAGAGGCTGCGGCCTACATTGAAAAGATCGACGCGATGGGAGGGATGCTTCGCGCAATCGAGGTCGGGTTTGTCCAACGGGAAATCCAGGAGGCGGCCTACCGGGAGCAGCGGGCCGCGGAGGAACGGCGGCGCATCGTGGTCGGGGTCAACGAGTTTACCACCGCCGAGCGGGTCCACATTCCTGTCTTTGCAGTCGATCCCAGACTTGAAATAGAACAACGGGAAAAGCTTGCTCGGCTCCGTCGCAGTCGGGATAACAGCAGGGTGGAGCGGATCCTCCACCTGTTGGATGAAGCGGCGAGGGAGCGCGAGAACCTGCTGCCGATCTTCATCGAGGCGGTCGAGACCTACGCCACCATTGGGGAGATGTGCGCTGTGTTGCGGCGCGTCTTCGGAGAGCATCGTGAATCAGTGGCATTATGATGAGGGGTTAGTGCGCCGGATCGAGCATATTGCTATTGCCGTGAAAGACGTCGAAGCCTCAACCGGATTATTTAAGACGCTTCTGGGGATCAATCCTCGTCAGATCGAGACGCTCCCCGATGAGCATGTGAAGGTGGCATGCTTCGAGCTTGGGGGGAGTCGCCTCGAACTGGTGCAAGGGATCGGTTCGGATAACCCAATGAGTAAATTTATCGAGAGGCGGGGCGAGGGTCTCCACCACATCTGTCTTGAGGTCGAGGATCTTCCCGAGACATTGAGGCTGCTCGATGCGGCCGGGTTTCCTCTTATTGACAGCGTTCCCAAACCGGGGTCCAGCGGTACGAGAGTGGCCTTTCTGCACCCAAAGGGATGCAATGGTGTTCTCATAGAGCTGGTTGAGCAACCCAGTGGCGCATAGTCGCCGGAGGGTCGCTATGGGTTGCAGACGATCTGTTCCGTCGGTTCTTATTGTCCGCATTGTCCTCCTGGTCGTCCTTTCCTCTTCCATATCGCTCATTAGCTTGCCAAGCGGAATGGCACTAGGCGAGGAGCGAACTCCTGTCCGGGACGGAAGCGTCTCTTTAACCAGGGATCAGCAGGGCGGATTTGCTGAAGCCGCCGGGGTTGTGGCCGAACGACTTGCCGCCGCCTTTCCCCGCGTCGAGGGCCTTATCATCCGGTTCGAGGGTGATCTGGTCCTGATTGATCGTGGGACGGCGGACGGTGTGTTCCAGGGAATGGAACTCGACATATTCCGTGCAGGGGAAGAGTTCAAACACCCGCTCACAGGAGAGATCCTGGGAAGGTTGGATAAGGATCTTGGAAGGGTTCGCGTGCTCCACGTTCGCGAGCGCTATGCCGAGGCCACCGTGATCAAAAAGGTCGAGAAAGCCGGATTTCGGAAAGGTGATCGGGTAAGGGTCTCCGTGGCGCGGATGATTGTGGCATTTCCCAATGTCGATGTTGAAGGGGTCAGCGGAGTCGGCGCGCGATCGATGACGAAGGAGCTGGCTGCCGCCTTGGTTCGGACAGGGCGCTTCGAGCTGATTGATGAGCGACAGTTACGATCCATGTTGTTGGCCGACAAGGAGTTCAGGGCTGGGGAGTTGGCGGACCCTCGAATCCTCAAGCAACTCGCTGATAGGGGTAAGATCCAGACCCTTCTGCTGAGCCGTCTGACGCGTTCAGCGGATGGTGTGTCGCTTGATGTACAGGCCTATTCAACGCTGACCGGCAACTCGATTATCCTCGCCAGTGCACTGGTACAGCCTGGTATGATTGCTCATGACACGCCGCCCCGTAGAGTCCAGCCGGCTCCGGCTGCTCGATCAGCCGTGACGACGCCTCCGGAGACCGGCAAGCCAGTCACGACATCTCCCGTAGCGTCCGGCATATTGCCGGTCGCCTCATTGGCTCCGGAGCATGTCGTACTTGACCCGGTGTTGGACGGTTCCATGACGGCCATGGCTGTTGCCGATGTCGACGGCGACGGGAAGAGCGAGCTTCTCGTAGCAGGCACAGATCGACTTCTCGCCTTTCGATTCGATGGCTCTCACCTCAGACCTCTTGCGGAGTACCCGTTGAGGGGAGAGGGAACTGTGGTGACGCTGGAGGCAATGGACGTTACTGGCGATGGAGGGGCCGAGATCATCATGACCCTGTTGCACAAAGGTCGTTTTCACGCTTTTGTCTTTCAGTGGGCAGACGGTAAGCTCCTGCCGATCTGGGTCATACCCGACCTTATCCTCCGGCCTCTGTTATCCAGTGGAAAAACACCTCAGCTCTTTGGCCAGGCGGTGATGCCCGGTGATCGCACCACAAAACCGATTCACCAGTATACATGGGATGGACGGAACTTCCATGCGGGATCGGTCCTCGAGGTTCCGGCTGGTCTCTCGCTGCTGGAATTCATGCTGGCTGATCTTGGCGGGGATGAAGCAGTGCGGCTGATAACTTTCAAGGAAGGGACTACCCTTGAAGTCCGCTCACGAACCGGAGAGCTCATTGGTGCTTATAAAGAGAGTGGAGGGGTAACGACTCCGACGAACCGCGCTGGTCCTCGAGTGCTGCTTGAAAAAGGACGAGACGGAGAAAAGCCGCACATCATCCTGGCGCGAGAGCAGGAGGCCGAGAGTCGGCTGCTAAGCTGGTGGTCCGGAAGCAAGGCGACAAGCTTGACCGCTCTAAAGTGGGATGGGACCCGATTTCATGAGGTACGGGAGATGCCCCTATCTGATGGAGCGCTGGCCGACTACGCTGTTGCGGACCTGGGGGAAGGGCTTGGACACCGTCTCCTTGCGCTCGTTGTGAAGAGCGGAAGATTTGGGTGGGGCAAGAAAAGTGAGATCCAAGCGTTTCAACTGCAATAACAGCATCCTATCGCAGCGGACTGTCAGCCCCGAGCCCTGAGCCGTCCGCGGGAGATCCGGTGTGATATCCGGCATGGACTTGCGAAGGCAACCTTGGCCTCAAGTCGCTACTCTCCTGCTTACCTTGCTTGTACCATCCGTTTCGCAAGCGACTGGCTTTCGAATCATGCCTCAAAGCGCGTCGGGAGCCGGCCAAGCTGACGCGTTTGTGGCCCAGAGTGACGACCCGTCCGCTCTCTATTACAATCCTGCCGGAATCACTCAGCTTCCTGGAATCCAACTGACGATGGGGGCCCTTATGGTAGGTGGCTACACGCACTTCACCAATCGTGCGACCGGTGCCAAGAGTTATGGAGACCTCGAGGGACCGGTCGCGAGCCCTCCGCCCCTCCACGTCTACCTGACCGCGAATCTCAAGCCGCTCGCACACACTCTGGACCTCCCCGCCTTGGCGCGAACGACAGTGGGTGTCGGCGTCTTCTCGTCGTTTGGTCTGAGATACCGATGGCCGGAGGATGGCCCCCTGAGTACGTCCTTGACATTTGCGTCGCTGCCGTTGCTCGATATCAGGCCGGTGATCGCATATAAGGTGAGCGAGCAGCTCTCACTTGCGGCAGGGGCCGATGTCTACACCTTTGCAAGCTTTGTGGGGGAGGGGGGTGGTGTAACGAAGTTTCACTCTTCCGGGGCTCCGGGATTACCTCCACGTGGGACGCCCCTCGAAGTCAACGGCAATGACACCACTCCTGGATTCAATCTGAGTCTCCGCTACACACCCTGCCTTTTGGAGGGCACGCGTCCATGGTGTAGCTTCGGTTTCCAGTATCGAAGCCGCGCCACACTCCACTTAGAAGGGGAGTTTCTCGATGCGGGAATGGCGCTCACATCGGCCCGAACGAAGTTTGTGATCCCGCAATCGTTTACCTTCGGTATGGCGGTCTGGCCACTCCTGGCCAGGGGCCATGAGTGGAAGGTTGAGGTGGATCTGGATAAGACGGACTGGAGCGACTTCCGTCATACTGACGTGCGCTTGGGTACGGGGAGTGTCATTTCTATTCCGCGGAACTGGAAAAACACCCTCACCTACATGGTGGGAACGGAGTATAAATGGATCGATCCTGCTACGCTTCCGTATTGGGATGTGACAGCGCGTGCAGGGTGGCAACATTCCGCCACGCCGGTCCCCAGCCAGACCTTCGACCCCGCGGTTCCTGATAGCGACAAGAATATATTGGCCGTCGGCATGGGCTTTCTTTGTAAGGCTGGCGGTCGCTTTGCGGGTTTCATCTCCTGCGGGGAGCCAGGCGGCTGGTATCGCCCATCGGCCATCAGCCTTGATCTGGCCTATCAGGCAGGCATCTACGACACGCGGCATATTACCGACAACAGACCTCCCTTGACTCTTCCGGCAGTAGTGAATGGCAGATATAGCACCCTACACCACGCAGGGCTTGTAACACTGGGCGTCAAGTTTTGAAAGACGAGGGGCCCTCCTTAGCTCTTTTCGTAGATCTGCTCCGCCAGGTAGTTCTCATATCCCAGCTCGCCGATCTTGTGGAGTTGCGCCTCGATCCACCCGACATGACGTTCTTCATCGACAGTGATCTGTTCTAGCAGATCACGACTTCCGGTATCCTGAAGCTCACTGCACAGCTTCACGCCAGAATGCAGGAGCTGGAGCGCGGCCATCTCCAGCGCGAGATCGTTCTCCAACTGTTGTCGGACGTTGCTGCCGATTGAAATCCGATCATAGTTCGATAGATTGGGGCGCCCGTCAAGGAATAGGATGCGCTCAATAATCTTGTCGGCATGCTTCATCTCCTCAATTGATTCCTCGAGGATCGCTTTGGCCAGGACCCGATAACCCCAACTATCACACATTTTGGAGTGCAAAAAGTACTGATTGATCCCCGTCAGCTCCATCCGGAGCACGCTGTTCAACAGCTCAATGATCTGCGGATGTCCCTGCATGTCATCTCCTCATAGGCTCGGTTGGCACGTGATGGTTGTCGGCATGATAGGTTAGGTACGGGGTGTCTCCTACGTACTCTTTAGGAAATCTCGTGCTTCTTCGTAGGCAGGATCGATCTCCATGGCTCGCCTGGCGCAATGAACGGCCCCGCTGCTGTCGCCTAAGCCCCTCAGACACGCAGCCTTATGGAGCCACGCCTCCTTGCAGTTGCTGTCGTAGCGGAGCGCCTCATTGAGGCAGGTAATCGCGGCGGAGTAGCGTTTTTGACTGGAGAGGCAGGATCCCTTGCAGTGCCATGCCTCCAGAAGCTTGCTCGGGTCCTTCAGATCTTTGATTGCCCGGTCGAACAGCTCGATAGCATAGTCGAACTCCTGTATGTGCATCAGCGCCTTGGCGTTGCTCAATAGCGTATCGCCGTTGAGGGAGTGCGGTAATCCGATCCCCTTCTGGGCAGCGGTCCCGGCGGCAGGTGGCACGGCGAGCGTGAGATACGATTCACCCTTCATGGAGAAAAACAGCTCTTCAGCGCTTGCCGCCTTAGCCGTAATCCGATAGAGGTGGCCTCGTACCCCTTTGTGGCGGAGCACCTCATCGAATCGGCTATCCTGCACGTCGCTCGCGTATCGGAGCAGCAGGTTGGAGTAGAGTTTGCTGAGGTGTTGGGTGCGGAGCCGCTCCTTCTCCATGCTGGGCAGGGGGCTGTGCTCCAGCTCTTCCGAACTGGCGATAAACTCATCGGTGGGCGCGAAGAGGGCGTAAGAAAGGGCTGAGGGGGAAACCGCCAGGAACCTTGGAAGCCAAGACCTCTCCTCCTCGGAGAGCTTCAGGTGAAAGCGTCCCTCAAGATAGGGACGTAGGCCGGCGACCAGCATCTGAACCGCAAAGTTCGAGCGGAGGAATTTGAACCGTTGAGCGCCGTCGAGGAACTGGCGGGCAAGACTAAGGAAGATATCGAATTCGGGCTTGATGGAATAGCGGTCACACCGCCACCGCGGCTGACCGGCGGGCTCTGCAATGAGGAAGCCTTCATCACGCAGCTCTTGCATCACCTCCCGAAGATCACTCAGAGGCTCTTTGGTCTCCCGCAACAAGAACTCGATGTTCTTCTGCCCGGATTCTGCCAAAGCAAGGAGGACCTTTTCCCTGGCTTGCAGGTTCAGAGGACGCTTCCCCTTCAGGGAGCCATCCAGCCGCTTGAGGGAAAAGGCCACGCGAAGGGAGACCGGCGATCCGTAGGCATCGAGAACCGCATATGCAGCCCCTCTCTTGGTCTCGATTCGAAAAATCCAGTAGAACCTTCCCGCCGTGAAGACCAGGTTCCCTGCCCCGAGCCTCGCCAAAACCCGACTCTCGACCGCATGGAGGATTTGATCGGGAGACGTGACCAACTTGGCACGCCGCAGCAAGGCACAGATTTTATCGACCCCGAACAGATGATAGTCGCCCTTTGCGGGAGCAGCCAAGCGCGAAAACCAATTTCGGGTAGTTGGGTGGAAGCCGTTAGTCGAGAAGAAGATACCGGCCAGGTCCTTGTCTCGGTGACGCGCCTGCATATAGCGTCTATGGATCCCCTGCAGTTCCCTGGGGCGAATCTCGTGAGCGATTGTGGAGCCATAGCAGTGCAGGCGGTGACCACTGGAATGATGACGGGCCTTCAGGTCAATGGCGAGACGAGTTGAGGAAAGCTTAGAATGAAAATCGGTATAGTCGAGTGCGTCGAGGAGATCTTCTATGAGCTGCGCTAAAGCGAGCGTTTTCTCTTTGTTCGATCCAGCCAGGATCTTCATGCCGATCGCCTCAGATGGCGATTTCGCTATGGTCCCAGGCTGTTTTAGTGCCACCCTCGATAACCCTCCTCGCACAACGGGGTTCCTAGCGACTAACTTTTTATTATTTTTTTAACATAAGGAGCCTCAAAGGTCAAGCGAGAAGTTGTTTTCTTAGTAAATACTGACTTAGAATCGTCATAGATTGACAATTTCCGAGAGATCATGGTATGAGTTAAGTAGCATAGAAAGAAGAGGAATGGCTAGAAACTACATGATATATAGTCTGTAACCTATTAGGATATAAGTGATAATACGATGAATATCAGAGTGCGATGTTTTGCGGCCGTTCGTGAGATTGTCGGGGTCGGCGAACTGGTCGTTGACCTGCCGGAGGGGAGTACGCTGATTCAGCTCATAAGCCGGCTTCAATGCCAGTTCCCGCGGCTGCAGGCGCTGACCGGGTCGCTCCTATTTTCAGTCAACCGAGAGTATGCTTCTACTGATAAGAAGTTGGCAGCGGGGGATGAGGTTGCCTTAATCCCCCCTGTGAGTGGGGGAATCGATGCTTGAAATCACCGATCAGCCGATTTCGCTTGAGCCGCTTGTGAGCGCCGTGAAACGGTCGAGTTCCGGGGCCGTTGCGACCTTCCTCGGCGTGGTGCGAGAGCAGACACGAGGTCGACAGGTTCGGTACCTGGAGTACGAAGCCTACCGGGAGATGGCGATTCTCAAGATGCGCGAGATTGCCGATGAGATTCGCCGGAAGTGGGAAGTGGATGAGATCGCCATGGCGCACCGAGTGGGTCGTCTACAGATCGGGGACGCGAGCGTGGCTATCGCCATATCCGCACCTCACCGCCGCGAGGCGCTCGCCGCGTGCGTCTACGCCATCGATCGCCTGAAAGAGGTTGTCCCGATCTGGAAAAAGGAGGTCTGGACGGATGGCGAGGAGTGGGTCGGCCCCGGAACCTGCGAACATCACTGATCTTCAACTCAGGCCCGATAGTCCTCAGCCTCGATGATGCGACTGGCGATGGCCCTTCGCAGGCGGGTTGTATTGATAGGCGTGTAACGAGTCAACTTCTTCAGGGCGCTGAGCTGAGTCCAGAGAGCATCACCCTCTTCCATCGAGGCCAGGCCCTCCTTGGCCAGCCGCTCGATCCGGGCGAAGGCGTCGTTGATATAGACCTTGACCGTATCCGATTTCGATTCTGCCGCACCCTCCCCATCCCGCTCTGCCGACTTCAGCGCGCGGAGCAGCGCGCTCTCCATGGCAAATAGCTCAATCGCCAAATCACTCAGCACCCCGAGGATCTCCTGCTCATCCTGAAGCCGCTCGCGATACTTCTGGACGGCGGCTCCGGAGACCATCAACGCGATCTTCTTTGCTAACTGAAACAGCCGGATCTGTTCACCAAGGTGGCCCTTGGGCGCCTCCTCCTGACTTGGGCTGTATGCGAGCAGATCAGCCAATAGCTTCTGGGTCGCAGCGAGGAGCGGCAGGCGTCCCTGCAGCGCTCGCCGAAAAAGCGTTGTAGGAATCAGTAATCGATTGATCTCGTTGGTTCCCTCGAAGAGTCGGTTGATTCTGGCGTCCCGATAGATCCGCTCGGCCGGAAAGTCCGTGATGTAGCCGTAGCCGCCGAAAATCTGGACGGTCTCGTCAGCAACGTAGTCGAGGGCCTCAGAGGCATAGATCTTGTTGACTGAGCACTCGACGGCGTACTCCTCAACCCCCTTGGCGGTCTCGAGTCCCGCCCGTTCGTCCTCCTGGTCGATGCGTGATACGCTCCGCTCGATCAGGCCGGCAGTCCGATAGACCATCGACTCGGCGACATAGGTCCGAATCGCCATCTCGGCGAGCTTTTTCTGGATGAGGCCGAAGGAGGCGATCGGTTGCCCGAACTGTATGCGCTGCTTCGCGTACCTGACTGCTTCGCGCAGGGCCAGCTTACACAGACCCAGGCAGCCGGCCCCAAGCTTGAACCGGCCGATGTTCAACAGATCAAAGGCGACCTTATGTCCTTTGCCGATCTCGTAGAGGAGGTTCTCCACGGGGACCCGCGCATTCTCCAGGACCACGCTTCGGGTGGAGGTCCCCTTGATCCCCATCTTTTTCTCTTCCGGTCCCAGGGTGACGCCGGGCGTACCCTTGTCGATGATGAAGGCGGTGAACTTATCGCCGTCCACCTTAGCGTAGGTAATGTATAGATCGGCAAAGCCGGCATTCGTGATGAACTGTTTCGTGCCGTTCAAGATGTAGAACTTTCCGTCAGGTGAGAGGACCGCCTTCGTTTTGGCGCTGAGCGCATCGGAGCCCGAGCCCGGCTCCGTGAGGGCGTAAGAACCGATCTTTGTCCCGGTGGCAAGAAGGGGCAGATAGCGAGCCTTCTGCTCGGCGGTGCCGAACCAGGCGATCGGAAGCGACCCGATTCCCGAGTGGTCCAAGACCGAGATGGCAAAGGAACCGCCCTCAATCATCTGTTCGGCAATGACTATGGAGGTGATCAGGTCCAGTCCCAAGCCACCGTACTTGGTCGGGATGTCCACCGACAGTAGTCCCAACTCCCCCGCCTTCTTGAAGAGCTGCAGCGTCAGGTCCCAGTCCTGGTGCTCAATCTGCTCGGCCTTGGGCTTGACCTCGGCCGCGATGAACTCGCGCGTCACCTTCAGCATCATCTGCTGTTGCTCACTCAGGTCTTCAGGCGTAAAGACCTCCTGAGGAGGTGTGTCCTGAATGAGGAAGCTGCCGCCAGCAACGAGCTCAGGCTTTGCCGTCGTCATCTGGTCATCCTCTCTTGTCCCCTAAACCCTTTCAAAAATACCCGCAGCCCCCATCCCTCCGCCGATGCACATCGTAACCATCCCGTAGCGGGCTTTTTGTCGCTGCATCTCGTGCAGCAGCGTAGCCGTCAGCTTCGCGCCGGTGCATCCGAGTGGATGACCCAGGGCGATCGCGCCCCCGTTGACGTTCACCCGAGAGGTGGGGAGTTTCAGTTCCCGGATGACGGCAAGCGCCTGTGCGGCAAACGCCTCGTTCAGCTCGATCAGCTCGATCTGGTCAAGGGTGAGGCCGGCAAACTTGAGCGCTCGGGGAACCGCCTCAACCGGTCCGATTCCCATGAGATTCGGTGGTACGCCCGCGACGGCGAAGGCCCGGAAGATTGCAAGCGGCGTGAGCCCCAACCGCTGTGCCTTCTCCCTTGACATGACCAACACGGCGGCCGCGCCGTCGCTGGTCTGGGATGAATTGCCGGCGGTAACGGTGCCGCTCTTATGGAAGACCGGTGGGAGCTTGGCGAGCGCCTCGGCGGAGGTGTCAAATCGAACCCCCTCGTCGGTGGCGAAAATGACCTCGTCAGTAGCGATGCGTGGCGTACCCTCCGCCTGGAATGTTTTCTTCACAACGGTGAGCGGGACAATCTCGTCCTTGAATCGTCCCTCGCGGATGGCGGCGGAGGCTTTGAGGTGGCTCTGCAGCGCGAAGCTGTCCTGCTCCTCTCGGCTTACCTTATACGCCCGAACGAGGTTTTCGGCGCTGTTCCCCATCGAGATGTAGATAGCCGGATAGTGCTCCGCGAGGTAAGGGTCGGGCGCGTATGTATTCCCGCTCATTGGGACCAGGCTCATGTTTTCGGCCCCGCCGGCGATGATTACGTCGGCAAAGCCGGCCATGATCCGCTCAGCCGCTATGGCGACGGTCTGGAGCCCGGAGGAGCAGAAGCGGTTGACCGTCTGCCCCGGAACGGTGTACGGGAGCCCCGCCCGCAACGCCGCGACCCTCGCCATATTCATGCCCTGCTCAGCCTCGGGGAAGGCGCAGCCGATGATGACATCCTCGACCTCTTCCAGCGCTAATCCCGACGCCCGCTTCATCAGGTCGGCGATCACGGTCGCCGCCATCGCAGTCGGAGGTATGGTACTGAGCGTCCCGCGCGGCGCCTTGCCCACCGCGGTTCTCGCCGCCGCCACAATCACCGCCTCTTTCATGCCTTTATTCTCCGCGTGTCATTGCGAGGAGCGGAGCGACGAAGCAATCTACGCTCTCGATCAATGTGAGATTGCTTCGCTGCGCTCGCAATGACAGAATGCATCTGAACCGTTCTGTCAGTTCCTGAGCGGCTTGCCGGTTTTCAACATATGCTGCATCCGCTCCTGGGACTTCCGTTCACCGCATAGACTGAGAAACGCCTCCCGCTCCAGATCGAGGAGATGCGCCTCGCTGACCAGCGTCCCTGATACCACATCGCCGCCGGCAAGGACGCCGGCCAGCTTCCTGGCGATCAGCTCGTCGTGATCGCTGACGTAGCCCCCACACTTCATATTATACAACTGCGTGTGGACTGCGGCGATAGCGCGCGTTCCCAGCACTTTAATATCATCTCTTGGCCGGAGGGGAGCATATCCTTCGGCCACCAGGCCAAGGGCCACCTGCTTTGCCTCGTGCAGCAGGCGATTCTGGTTCATTGTAACGCTGTCGGTTCGCCTCAGATATCCGAGCCGCTGCGCATCCTTTGCGCTTGTAGAGACCTTGGCCAACGCGATCGTCTCAAAGGCATGGCGGAAGAACGGCAGCAGATCCACCTCCGCCCCGTCCGGGATCCCTTCCAGGCTTCGGAGCAACATCTCCTTGCAGCCGCCCGCGGCCGGGATCAAGCCGACGCCCATCTCAACGAGCCCGATGTAGGTTTCGGCGGCGGCGCGGATCCTCGCGACGTGCAGGCAGATCTCGCACCCGCCGCCGAGGGTCATAGAGAATGGAGCCGCCACTACCGGCTTCTCGAAAAGCTTGAGCGCCATGTTGGCATCCTGGAAGGTCCGAACCATCAGCTCGATGTCGTCCCAGTTTTCCTCCTGGGCCTCGAAGAGGAGCGCCATCAGATTCGCGCCGACGCAGAAGTGCCGTCCCTGGTTCCCGATCACAAGAGCGTCAAATCGCTCAGCGCAATGCTGCAGGCTCGTCCGCATCATCTGGAGGATATCAGGACCGACGGTATTGTTCTTGGAGTGGAACTGCAGACAGGCGACCCCATCTCCCAGGTCGAGAAGCGACGCGCCGGGATTGCGGGCGACCACCTGCTGCCGCTCATGCAACGATTGGAGATGAATGATCCCGGGTCGCTCCGGGATCTTAACCTGTTTGACTGCACCGAGGTCAAAGACGTACTGCCGTCCCGCCTCCCGACGATAGAAGCTGCGCGCGCCGCTCTGAAGCAGCGCCGTCACCAGCGGGGGAAGGGTCTCACCCTCTTGCGCCATCCGGGCGCTTGCCTTCTCGACTCCCAGCGCGTCCCACAGCTCGAACGGTCCCAGCTCCCAGCCGAGGCCCCACGTCATGGCGTGATCTACGCTGATGATATCATCGGCAATCTCAGGAATCCGACGCGCGGCGTAGAGCAGGGTCTCGCGTAAGAGCGGCCACACATAGTGCCCGGCGCGGTCATCGGCATAGGTGAGCGTTCGAAGTCGCTCCGCGTGATCCTCGATTCCCTGGGCCATGTCGAGTGAGGGGAGGGCAATCGGACGCTTGGGACGGTACTCCATCGTCTTATAGTCGAGAACCAGGATCTCGTCGCCTTCGATCCCCTTGACCCGCTTGTAGAACCCTTGCCCGGCCTTCTCGCCCAACCAGCCGCGTCTCACCAAGTCCAGGAGGAACGGCGGAACAGTATAGATCGCCCGTTCCTGATCGTCAGGGAGAACCTCAGCGATATTGGCGGCAATGTGTACCGCCGTATCGAGGCCGACCATGTCGGCAGTCCAAAACGTGGCGGTCTTGGGACGACCGATGGCACTGCCGGTGAGCCGGTCTACCTCCTCAATTGAGTAGTCGCCCTCAACCATGAGTCGCATGGCGGTGAAGAAGCCGAAGATGGCAATCCGGTTGGCGATAAAGTTGGGGGTATCCTTGGCGAAGACGATCCCCTTGCCCAGCGTCCGCTCGGCGAAGGCGGCCACCTGCTGCATTATCTCGGGTGATGTGTCTGGGCCGGGGATCAGTTCGAGCAGCTTCATATATCGCGGAGGATTAAAGAAGTGTGCGCCGAAAAAGTGCCGGCGGAAGTCGGCAGACCGCCCCTCGGTCAT